>JBATYU010000571.1:0-2811 GCA_049674245.1 Bradyrhizobium sp.
GCGGATATCTGTTCACCGCGGTCGCAGCGATCATCCACCTCCTGACTTTTCCAGGCGTGTTTGCACCGGGCGGGCTTTTGGGCGCCGGACCGCAGACGTCAGCCTGGCTTTACATGGTCTGGCATGGCGGATTTCCGCTTCTGGTGCTCGGCTACGCGCTGCTGAAACGGAAGGATGGCGGCCCCGCAATAAGCGGGTCGGTCGGCACAGCGATCCTGGGAAGCGTCATTGCGGTTGGCGTTGTGATGTCAGTGATGACCTGGGTCACCACCGCCAGGAATGACATTCTGCCGATCATCGTGAGCGGGGGGCACTTTAACCCCGCCCTGGTCGGCATCGAGTCGGTGATGGGGTTTGTCGTCCTCGCCACTCCCCTTTTCGTGCTGTGGTTTCGGCGACCGCATTCAGTCATCGACATCTGGCTCATGGTCGTGCTCTGTGCCTGGCTGTTCGACATTGCGCTGTCGGCGATCCTCAACGGGGGCAGATTCGATCTGGGCTTTTACGCCGGCCGGTTCTACGGGGCCTGTGCCGCGAGTTTCGTTCTCGTGGTGTTGCTCATCAACAATGTCGGCCTGCAAGCCCAGTTGGCTAACCTGCTCGCATCGCTGCGCCGGCAGTCGGCCTCCGAAAGAAGGCATTATACCGATCGCGAGCGGCTGTTCAGTGCGGTGGTGGAATCGTCGAATGACGCCATCATCACCCAATCGCTCTACGGTACCATCACCGGCTGGAACCGGGCTGCCGAACGTCTGTTCGGATATGCCTCGTCTGAAGCGGTGGGCCGGCGGATCGACATCATCGTCCCGTCTAACCGGCGCGCCGAGGTGGACGACATGCTCGATCGCGTGACCCGGGGCGAAGCCATCGAGCACCATGATACCCTGCTGGTGCACAAGTATGGTAGGCAGGTGCATGTGGAGCTTTCCATCTCTCCGATCAGGTCGCTGGCCGGAGAGATTGTCGGCGTCTCCAAGATCGCGCGCGATACGACCGAGACCATCAGAACGCAGAGGGCGCTCAGCCAGGAGATCGAGGAGCGGCGGCGCGTCTTCGAGACCTCGCAGGATCTCATCCTGGTGACCGACACCAAGGGAAATTTCGTGCAGGTGTCACCGAGTTCGATGACGATCCTCGGTTATCGGCCGGAAGAAATGATCGGGCACAGCGCGATCGAATTCATCCACCCCGACGATCTTGACTCGACCCGCGCGGAAATGCGCGCCGCACGGCGCGGCCGGCAGATGCGCAACTTCGAGACCCGTTACGTAAGCAAGGACGGCGAGTCCGTGACGCTGACCTGGATGGGGACCTGGTCGGAACCGGTCCGGCGGCACTTCTTCGTCGGGCGCGATCTGACGGAGAAGCAGGAGGCGGAGGCACGGCTGCGGCAGGTCCAGAAGATGGATGCGGTTGGCCAGTTGACCGGCGGCGTCGCGCACGACTTCAACAATATCCTCACCGTCATCACCGGAACCATCGGAATCCTGGCCGAAGCCATCGCCGACCGGCCCGAGCTTGTCTCGATCGCGAAGCTGATCGATGATGCCGCCGAGCGCGGGGCGCAATTGACCAGGCATCTCTTGGCTTTCGCCCGCAAGCAGCCGCTGCAGCCGCGTGAAGTCGACGTCAATTTGTTGATGGTCGAAACCGCGAAATTGCTGCACCCGACCTTGGGCGAGCAAATTCAGATTTCCCCGACGCTGGCCCAAGACGCCTGGACCGCGCTGGTCGACCCGAGCCAGCTCACCACCGCGGTACTGAACCTTGCCTTGAATGCGAGAGACGCCATGCCCGATGGCGGCAAGCTCGTGCTCGAGACCCGCAACGTGTATCTTGATGACGGCTATGCAAGCATGCACAGCGAGGTCGCGCCGGGGAATTATGTGATGATTGCGGTGAGCGACACCGGCAGCGGAATTCCGGCTGCGAATCTGGAAAGGGTTTTCGACCCCTTCTTCACCACCAAGGAGATCGGCAAGGGCACCGGCCTTGGCCTCTCCATGGTGTTCGGTTTCGTCAAGCAGTCCGGCGGTCATATCAAGATCTATAGCGAGGAAGGCCACGGCACGACCGTGAGGATCTACCTGCCACGGTCGAGCGGACTGCATCTGACCGAGACCGAGGCGATGGCAACTTCCGAGATCCGGGGCGGTCACGAGGTCGTGCTCATCGTCGAGGACGATCCGATGGTGCGCCAATATGTGATCACCCAAATCCGGAGCCTCGGCTACACCACGCTCGATGCGGCCAACGCGAGCGAGGCGCTCGATATCATCGACAACAACGCAAATATCGAACTGTTGTTCACCGACGTGATCATGCCCGGCCGGATGAATGGCCGCCACCTGGTCGATGAGGCGCTGAGGCGCCGCCCCGCGCTCAAGACGTTGTTCACCTCGGGCTATACCGAAAACGCGATCGTCCATCACGGCCGGCTCGATTCCGGCGTGCTGTTGCTCGCCAAGCCGTATCGAAAATCCGAGCTTGCGCGGATGATCAGGCTGGCGCTTGGGTCCAACGGATCGGCGCATTGAAAAATCTCCTCACCGATATTCCCGGCGTCCACGTCGGCCACGCCGATGACGCGAAGCTTGCTTCCGGCGTCACGGCCATCATGTTCGACAAGCCCGCCGTCGCCGCGATCGATGTCCGCGGCGGGGCGCCCGGCACGCGCGAGAGCGCACTGCTCGATCCCGCCAATATGGTGGAAGGCATCGATGCCGTCATGCTCGGCGGCGGTTCGGCGTTCGGACTGGACGCCGCCGGCGGCGTCCAGGCCTGGCTTGCCGAGCACGGCCGCGGCTTTGC
>JBATYU010000572.1:0-3549 GCA_049674245.1 Bradyrhizobium sp.
AGGCTCTCCTGCGTCGAAGTAAAAGGCATATTGGGTGAGCGCGTCAGAGATCGCGGGAATGAGGCCGCGCGCCCGAAGCACGGCTGCGCCCGAACCGGAGGTGAGCGCGGTTCCAAGATTGGCCAGCTCGGCGGCCGCCATTGCGCAATTGCCTCCCGCGACGGCTTCGAGCGCCGCATCAAGGCCGAGGCTCAGATCGAACCGGCGACAGATACGGCGAAGCTGGATGATCTGGGTACCTACCGAGACCGCTGCCATCAGCGCCGAGCGCTCCAACGGTTGCGCCTGATCCGGCAGCACCGACAACCGGGCCATACATGCGGCCCTCCCGCGCATTGGATGTATCCGCGGTCGGATCCGTCGCGAGGCGACGCAGATCACGCAACGTGAATGTCAGCAGTCGGCGGGTTCGAAATGCGGCCGACAGCGGTGGCAGCAAGCGAAACGAGAATGCGGCGGCGCCCACCCGACAACGATCGCTATTGCCGCATCGTAGAATTGCTGTGTGTCGTAGCTCATCTGGTTGGTGGGCGCGAGCAGCGGAACAAAGGCTGTCACCATCCCGGTGAAAATGGCCGGCTGCCCGTGCAAGGCGAGAAAAGCACCCACCGGTACCTGTACGAAGCCAATGATCAAGCTGAAACCGACAAAGGTCTCCACTTTCGGCAGCACGGCGAATTTAATTGTTGCGGCAATAGCCACGGTCAAGATGCTGCCGATCAAGAAGCCGATCGCGGTGGTGTAAGCTTGGTCGGCGCGCGGCGCGAACAGGATGACAACGATTCTGGCAAAGGTGATGGCTCCTGCGCCGTTCGGCCATGCAGTCACTATCCAGAAGAGTTCAGCCGCGCCGATCGCCACGAATGTGCGCCCGGCATTGACGAAAGGAGGAAGCCAATCCGGGATGCGGAGGCGGCGGACGCCGCGACTGCGGGCAACCGGCCGGGCGGGATCGGCAACGAGTAGCGCCAGCCCGTTGAGGGCGGGCGAGATGCCACCCAACAATTCAGCCGTCTGATCGGCGAGCAGCCGCAGCGATGGCGTGGCGGCCGGAAGGGCGATCAGCCTCGGTACCGCTGCATCACACACGCGGAGCAGGCGGCTCGGATCGGCCATCCAGCGTGTCGCCTCGTCTTGCTCGGGCCCTGGGCGAAGCTCCTCCGGCACTTGCGCCAGCACAGCGGCGGCCTCTTGCTGGGCCCTCTCCTCAGGCGACCGCGCGAGGCGCACCGCCATTGTGCGCCAGCTGGCGAGGGCAGTGAACAAACCGTCTACGGCATTCTGCAAGACCGGGTAGTGGTAGCAAAGTTGGGAGGATTCGCCGAGCGCCTCGTCGATAACCGGGTCGAGCGCGATGACGCGGCGGACGAGCTCGCGCCGGATCGTGCGTCGGATCGCGGTAACGCCACTTTATTGCTAAGTCCGCGTTCTTCTCGCCTGGGACCTGGGAACCGTCGAGGCGTACGCTGTCTATGCCAACGGCAATGCCATAAAACCGGCCGCCCGCGCGTTCATCGATTTCCTCGCCCACGACTTTCGCGACACTCCCCCTTGATTTGCTGTTCAGCCAGGGGCCCGGCTCATCTCACGCAAAAGCGGCACGATCTCACAGGGATCAGGATGCTGCCGATAGTCGGCATTGATATCGGCATAGACGATGATGCCATCGCGCCCGATGACGTAGCGCGCCTGCATCGGCAAAATCCAGGTGGTTTCGGTGGCCAAGCCCGGGAGCTTCCCGAGCCGCTCTTCGGCGGCCGCCAGCTCCTGCGGCGACCAGCGGATCCGGTACGCCACCGCGACATCGCCTTGACGGTCGTCGAGGATCGGAAATTCCAGCCCATGTTCCCGCTGAAACTTGCCGTTGCTGTCGGGAACGGTCTGATGCGCGATGGCAACGAGCGATGCACCGCACGAACGGATGTCCGGCGCCGCATTGCCAAGGTCCTTTAGATCCTGGCGGCAGTAGGGGCACCAGATGCCGCGGTAGAAGGTGACAACCAGCGGCCCGTTCTCGAGCAACTCGGCCGAGGAAATCATCACATCGTCGGGATCGGGCAGCATGAACGTCGGAGCTGGATCGCCGGCCCCTAGCGGGCGCATTATCGGGGCTTCACCGGGTGCTGGCGTCTCAGTCTGATCCATTGGTATCGGAACTCCCGTTTCCGTGCGCTCTTGCGTCTAAAGGCGACGTAGCGCTGCCATTGCCGCAGCCAGTTCGGGTGCCACCCGATAGTCGGTGTTGATGTCGACATAGGCGATCGTGCCGTCCCGCGCGACGACGTAACGTGCCTGCATCGGCTCGATCCAACTTGGCTCCGGCGAATCCCCGGTGCGGTCGGCGACGAACTGATCGTAGAGGGACTGCAGGTAAGCCTCAGTCCAGCCGATGCCGAAGGAGCGAGCGACGGCCGCGGTGGCATCGTTCAGGATCGGGAAATCGACCCTGTGTTGCTGCTGAAATCTGCGATTGCTGTTCGGCGCCGTTTCCCGCGCGATGGCCGCCAGCGATCCGCCGCGCGACTGCACCTCAAACGTGGCATTCATAAGCGCCATCAGATCGCTGCGGCAGTAAGGGCACCAGATCCCCCGGTAGAACGTGATGATCAAAGGACCCGCCTCGAGCAGCACGGTCGACGAGACGGACACTCCGCTCGTGTTGGGTAAAGAAAAGACAGGAATTCCGTCACCCACCCTAAGCCGGGGCGCCAACGGCCTCGGCGGATTGCCGGTGTCACTCGCGGTCGCCATCGAGGTCTCCTTCGGTTTACTGTACTATCCGCCGCCGCGGCACGCGCCGGTAGCCCGTCAATTCGACTTTGTAATATTCACGGCAAGCATAGGCGGCAGTATCAGCACGCGCCGAGTAACAGACCAGCCTCAGAACCGGCAAGTGGGATGTCGATCGAATAGCAGCTTCGGAATGAGTTGTCACCGGGTCCCGAGACAGCTAATGCTGCTCGGCCATCGTCAACACCATTCGGAAGCGCGCCTGGGCGCGCATCATCCGTGCGTAAGCCTCTGGGGCGCGCGAAAGCGGCATTGTCTCGATCATCGGACGCACACCCGATAGCGCGCTGAACCCGAGGGTGTCCTGCGAGTCGATCGACGCACCGGCGGCGTGACCAACAACGCTGCGGCTGGCACCAATCAGTTGCAGCGGCGAAACCTCGATCGGCTCGGCATCGACGCCCACAACGATCAGTCGGCCTCTTACTGCCAGCCCCTCGATCACCGGTGTCATCGCCTTGGCGCTCGTCACCGTCGCCAACACCGCCCGCGCACCGCCAAGGCGGTTGAGCCTCGCCGCGACGTCCTCGGTCGCGCTGTCGATGAAGTGGTGCGCACCCAGTTTGCGCGATAGCGCCTCCTTATCGGAGCCGCGTGCGATCGCCACAGTACGGAAGCCGAGTTTGTTTGCGAACTGCACCCCGAGATGGCCGAGGCCGCCGATACCCAGCACCGCGACGACGTCACCCGGCATTGCCCCGCTGTGGCGGAGCGCATTGAAGGTCGTGACGCCGGCGCAGAGCAGCGGCGCGGCATCGA
>JBATYU010000573.1:0-1536 GCA_049674245.1 Bradyrhizobium sp.
GCCCAGCCTCGGTGCAATGCCGGGCCAGCAGATCCGGCTGGCCCTCGGCGATGTCGGGAAACTGCCTTTCGAGAGTGTCTGCGATACGAGCGTGGAGTGCACGTCTTGGCTGGCGCAGCAAGGTGCCATAGGCCGCGTCTTGCACCAGGGCATGCTTGAACAAGTAGGTCGCGTGCGGCGGCACGCCCTTGCGGAACAGCAAACCGGCCCGGATCAGACGGTCGAGTGACGCGCCGAGTTGCGCCTCTGGCTTGCGCACCACCGCCGCAAACAACTCATGAGAAAACTCACGACCGATCGCCGCCCCGATCTGTGCCAATTCCTTGGCCGGGCCAAGCCGGTCGAGCCGCGCCATCAGAGAAGCATGCAAGCTCGCGGGGACCGCCAGCGCCGGGGATGGAGTCGCCTCGACAGTTCGCACCGCTTCCAGTTCGCCCCCGGCCTCCAGCACTGCCTTTGTCATCTCTTCGACGAACAACGGGATGCCGTCGGTACGCTCGATAATGTCCTTTCTGATGTTCGCGGGCAGCAGCTTGTTGCCGACAACGTAGTCGATCACGCTGCCGACGTCGCGATGTCCCAGCCGATTGAGGGCGAGAGCTGTGACGTGCGGCTGCCTGACCCAGGGAGCCTCGAACTCCGGCCGAAACGTCACGATCAATAGCACGCGAAGGGTCGCGATCCGGTCCACCATGCGACCGAACGCTTCGAGACTCGTCGGGTCGCCCCAGTGCGCGTCCTCGAAGATCACGAGCCCGGGCTGGAGCTGGCCAGGGTTTCCACTTGCACGCCGAGGGCCTCCAGCGTTTTCTGCCGGCGCTGTTCGAGAACAGGCTCTAGAGCGGGGTAACGTCCGTCGTTAGGAAGTGACAACATCCTGGCCAAGAGTCCCGCGTCCTGCCTGGACGTCGCGGTCTGCGCCAGCAGCGCATCGAGCTTGTCGAGCTTTGTTTGCGGGGTGTCGCCGTGTGCAAAACCGGCGGCACGTTCGAACTGACCGATGAGCGGATAAAAAGCGCTGTCGGTATGCTGCGGCGAGCAGAAATAACGCAACCGCGTGTGCGGCTCGGCCGCGATGTCCTCGATGAGCGCAGCGGAGAGCCTGGATTTGCCGATCCCGGCCTCACCGGACAGCAACACGACCTGGCCTTCGCCGGTCCTGGCTCTCGCCCAGCTCCGCAAGAGCAGTTCAAGCTCTTCTCCTCGTCCGACGAGTGCAGTCATGCCGCCGGCGTGCATCGCCTCGAACCGGCTCTCGACAGAACTTGCCCGTAGCACTGCGAAAGCCTTCACCGGCCCGGTGATCCCCTTGAGCTCCTTTGGCCCGAGGTCCCGCAGCTCGAAGAGATTGCCCAGCAGGTTGCGGGTGGCCTCAGCAATGACGACCGTGTTCGGCTCGGCGATGGCTTCCGTTCTGGTACGACCCGGAAACAGATCCATCTCAGTTCATGGCCGCGCTCTGGAAAGTGCGGCATCTCTGCACGCGGGCGGAGCATGTTCGCCCGACGGTGCCAGGCAGCTACATCTTGGTGCAGG
>JBATYU010000574.1:0-2952 GCA_049674245.1 Bradyrhizobium sp.
GAAGAAGGGCGAAGTCGTGCCGGCGGCGCCGATCGCCTGGGAGGGGCTCGTCTTCATCGGCAATGCGGGCGGCGACTTCAAGGGCGGGAAGGGCCACATGTTCGCGCTCGAGGCGAAGACCGGCAAGATCGTCTGGGAGTTCTTTCTGGTTCCCAAGGTCGACGGCGACACCGTCCGCGGACCGCTGGGTGCGACGCCGCTCGACGCATCGAATTGGAAAAGTGCGGCCGGCATCCCCATCAGCGGTGGCGGGACGTGGACATCGTACACACTCGACGCGAAAACTGGGCAGCTCTATGTCCCCGGCGGCAATCCGGCCCCCGACTTCGTCATAGGGGTACGCGAGGGAGACAATTCCTATTCCGACTCGGTCGTCGTGCTCGATGCCAAGACCGGAAACTACAGAAATCATTTCCAGATTGTGAAGAAGGACTGGCACGACTGGGACGTCTCCAACCCGCCGATCCTGATTCAAACCACGGGCGGCAAGCAACTCATGGCTGTCGCGCCGAAAGATGGACGCCTTTATGGTTTCGATCTCGCCAACAACAGCCTGCTCTACAGCATGCCGGTGACCCAGGTCGAGGATGTCGTCGCGCCTTTTTCGCCCGGCACCGATGTCCATTTTTGTCCGGGCGCGACGGGGGGCGCGGAATGGAACAGCCCGGCCTACGATCCCAGGACGAACCTTATCATGATCGGCGAGGTCGATTGGTGCGATACGGTGACGTTGCAGAGTATCGAAAAGCTTCGGTCGATACCGATCGGCCAGCCGTGGGTCGGAATGGCGTACCTCAACCCGTTCAACATGTTCGGCAAAGAAAGCCGTACCGATGGACACTGGGCGGGATGGCTCTACGCCGCCGACGCCGACACCGGCGTCTGGAAGTGGCGCGTGAAGTCCAACTACCCGATCATCGGCGCTGTGACTCCGACGGCCGGAGGCGTCGTGTTCTTTGGCGACGTGGGTGGCAACTTCTATGCGCTCGATTCCGCCAACGGGGAGAAACTTTGGGCTCAGAATCTCGGCGGCGCGGTCGGCGGCGGCGTGATTACCTATACTGCGAACGGCGCGCAAAAGGTCGCCGTCGCGGCCGGCTTCGCGAACATCGCCTTTCCAACGAAGATTGTGACCGCCAAGGTCGTCGTGCTGGGCCTTGAGGGCGGCGCCTCAACGGGCCAATGACACGCGACCTATTCGGCCTGAGGCTGTCCGTCATGGTTTAGAAGCAGGTGAGGTGTTTCATTCCGCCGCCGGCGTTCGCAACTTGTAATGTTGCAGCCCATTCGAAGAGGTTGCCATGGCCCTCGATCCGGTTTTCCTGTCACGGGTGCAATTTGGATTTGTGATCACTTTTCACATCATATTTCCCTCGTTCACCATCGGTCTTGGTGCTTGGTTGGCGACAATCGAGGGCGCGAGGTTGGCGACAGGAAACCCCGTCTATCGGCGTGTATTCGACTTCTGGCTCAAGGTGTTTGCGCTATCGTTCGGAATGGGCGTGGTCACCGGTATCGTCATGGCCTTTCAGTTCGGAACGAACTGGAGCGTCCTGGCGGAGCGCACCGGTTCGATCCAGGGACCGCTTCTCGGCTATGAGGCGTTCACGGCCTTCATGTTGGAGGCGACATTTTTCGGCGTTATGCTGCTTGGGCGTGATCGGGTATCGCCGCGCGTCTACTTCTTCGCCTGCTGCATGGTGTCGCTCGGCACCATGTTCTCGTCGTTCTGGATTCTAGCCAATAACAGCTGGATGCAGGTCCCGATCGGCCACACGATCGTCGATGGCAAGATTATCCCATCGAATTGGCGAGAAATCGTGCTGGGGCCGATTCAGATGGTGCGCTGGCCACATATGTTGCTCGCCGCTTTTCTGACCAGCGCGATGAGCATTGCCGCCACTGGTGCCTGGTATCTGCTGCGTGACAGGCATCGCGACGAGGGGCGGGTGATGCTGCACTGGAGCCTTGGATTGGTCGCTGTGTTGATCCCAATCCAACTCTTCTTCGGACACCTAACAGGTTTGTATGTTCTTAAACATCAGCCGGCGAAATTTGCGGCGATCGAAGCCCGCTGGAAGAACCAACAGCCGGCCAGCGAGGTGCTGATCGCGATTCCCGATCCGGTCATCGAGCGTAATCTATTCGCGCTTGAAATCCCGCATCTTGGCAGCATGATCGCATCCGGAAGCTGGACCGCGCCCGAGGTCGGCCTTGAATCGTTTCCAAAAGGGGATCGGCCCCCGGTAATCATTCCATTCTTCGCGTTCCGCATCATGGTCGGGATGGGTCTGATCATGCTTGTCGTCTCGTGGTTGGGAAACCTGCTTCGCTTCCGTGACCGGCTTGAGACAACGCGCTGGTTTCTGTGGTGTGCTTTCCTGTCGTTTCCGACGGGCTTCATCGCGGTGCTTGCCGGCTGGTACACTGCCGAAGTTGGGCGTCAGCCGTGGGTCGTCTATGGCCTGCTTCGCACAGCTGACGCTGTAACGCCTTCGCTTACCGCCGGCACGGCGCTGTTCTCGCTTGGCAGCTATATGCTGGTATATGCGGTCTTCATTGGGTTCGGGACATACTACATCTTCAAATTGCTACTCCAGGGACCCACCGTCGAAGCAACGGCAATCCCTGGCGCGACAGCCAGACGGCCAATGGCGTTCGCCGACGACGCCGCAAGCGCGACCGGCAACCAATCTCTGGCTAAGGGGTGATGGGCATGGAGCCGAGCAATCTTACCGTATTTTGGGCCGACGTGATTGCGCTCTCAATTATCGTCTACGTGATTCTTGATGGTTTTGATCTTGGCGTTGGCGTGTTGTTTGGTACAACGAATGAAGATGCGAAGCGCGTTCAGATGATGAACGCAATCGCGCCGTTCTGGGACGGCAATGAGACCTGGCTCGTGATCATCGGAGCAAGCCTGTTTGCTGCCTTCCCGGTCGTCTATGCCGT
>JBATYU010000575.1:0-8868 GCA_049674245.1 Bradyrhizobium sp.
ACGATGACGACGAGGACGATGCGATCGAGGCGCTCTATGAGAAGCCGATGGCCGCGCGCACCGCACAAATCTCGGAAAAGATCGTGGAACGACTGGTCGAGCGCATCGTCGTGATGCGCGAGCGCGAAAAAATGCCGGATCGCCGCAAGGGCTACACCCAGAAAGCGGTCGTCGGCGGCCACAAGGTCTATTTGCGCACCGGCGAATATGACGACGGCCGGCTCGGCGAGATCTTTATCGACATGCACAAGGAGGGCGCGGCGCTGCGCTCCTTCATCAACAATTTTGCGATCGCGGTCTCGCTCGGCCTGCAATATGGCGTGCCGCTGGAGGAATATGTCGACGCCTTCACCTTCACCCGCTTCGAGCCGGCGGGTCCGGTGCAGGGCAACGACTCGATCAAGTATGCGACCTCGATCCTCGACTATGTGTTCCGCGAGCTTGCGGTCAGCTACATGTCGCGTTTTGATCTGGCCCATGTCGATCCCAACGAGTCTGGCTTTGACGCGCTCGGCAAGGGCGTCGAGGAAGGCAAGGACCCGGAGGCGCAGGGCGCGCAGGCCACCAAATATCTGTCGAAGGGTTTGACGCGCTCGCGCACGGACAATCTCGTGGTGATGCGCGGCGGCTCGATGCCCTCCTCGGATAACCAGGGCGGCGGCAAAGTCACCTCGCTCGCCTCCCACGGCGCGACCTCCCGCCTTTCCGACACCGCCGAAGGCGCGGTGGCGCTGAAGCAGGAAACCCACGACCTCTCGCCGACCGAGAAGCTGGAAGCCCTGCAATGGAGCAAGGCCGGCGCCGCCCGCGATGCCTCACCCAGCAAGGCCGAACGCCGCGCCGAGGCGAAAGCCAAAGGCTACGAAGGCGAGATGTGCTCGGAGTGCGGTAACTTTACGCTGGTGCGCAACGGCACGTGTATGAAATGCGATACGTGCGGGTCGACGACGGGGTGCTCATGATCTCTCGCTGATCGTCATGCCCGGGCTTGACCCGGGCATCCACGTTTTGGAGGCAGTTATAAAGGATAAACGCATTTACGTCGAGCAGCGGCCAGACGGCGACTATGCCGTCCGGCGGGCTAATTCGGAGCGAGCCAGCGATGTACTGCCCACCCAGCGTGAAGCCATCGAGCGCGCCCGCGAGCTTAGCCCGAATACAACTCCTCATGTTGAGCGAGTGCGGCACACGGCAGCGGGATCTCCCGACAAGTGGCGAAAGCCCTAATTGTTTTGGATTGCCCGATGGGCGCCCGCGGGCGGACGTACTTGATGACTCTAGAAAGAGAGTCGCCCGGAGGCATATATGCCTGTCGTCTTTCGCCGACGTGGCTTGAGTTATTTCTTTTATTCAAACGAAGGACAGCCGCCCGAGCCGCCGCATATTCACATAAGGGGCGGCGGCCGCGATGCAAAAATCTGGCTTGAGCCGGAAGTATCGATAGACGAGAGTTATGGCTTCAATCCGCGCGAACTTTCGAATATCCTGCGAGTTGTAATGGAGAACCGCGATCTCCTTCTAAGAGAATGGCATGACCGTTTCAGCGACTAGCGTCCACTTTGACAAAGATACAATGTGGGTGGATTTGACCGACGGACGAACTCTCCGTGTACCTCTCGCGTGGTTTCCGCGTCTGCTGCAAGCCACTCCTGCCGTACGCAAGCGGGTTGAGTTAAGCCGCAACGGTCTGCATTGGGAAGAACTCGATGAAGATATTTCTGTTGCTGGCTTGCTAGCCGGACGGGGGGATATTACTAAACGTGCGGAGCCCACTGTTAGCACAAAAACAAAACAGTCCGTTCGCGAGGTTGGCTCCGGAAAGCGACGATCCGACGTGGCCAAGGGATTGGATGGCCGCCATCGCGACGCAACCGGTGAAGTTCATCACAAACATGGAAACACCCGTGTTGGCACGTTGCGCGAGACATATGGCAACGATTTCGCTCCGGGCCGACGAAGCGACATGACGTTGGAAAGCTTGCTAAAGGAAACTGGCGCAAAATCGCTCACCGATTTCCGCAAGCGCTACAACAAATAGCAAACGTAACCCGTAGGATGGGTGGAGCGAAAGCGATACCCAACAATGGCGGGTTACGACGATGATGGGTTTCGCGAAGAGCTCAACCCATCCTACGGGCTTCGGGATAATCCGTCACACTCTTGTTCCCGACGCAATGCGACGGCTCCTTTCTCGCGCGTTAGGGCAGAATACTTAGCTGTAGTTAACAGGAAACCCATTGGCTATTACGGCGTCTGCGCTCTACGCCACTCCCAAGCCTTATCTAACCTTCCTTCATCCAGTCGGCCAACTGGTCGGTCTGGGCAATAGCCGCGAACAGATTGTCGCGTGAAATCTTCAAGCTTGGAGCGGTGAAAATTGCCTCGGGATCGCCGCCGGAGTCCGTCCACAGTTTCAACTCATCCTCATCTGCAAAGAACGGCTGCGGTGCTTCCGCAAGGTCTTGCCGTCGTGCGGAACTCTGAGCGATGAAAGGTAGCCTCCATGCTGGGCCCGATTTCTTGCAAGGACAACTTGCTCGATTACATCGAAGCGAATTGGACAATCTGTCCAGTCTGTCTTTAGAATATCCTTAAGAGCCAGTTTGTTAGCGGCAACAAAACCTTGCTTACTCTGAATCGACTCCAGGTCCTTGTCCAAGGCGTAGCCGATCACTCGCTCTTGGAGTGTCGCAAAATAGAGTTTTAACGTATCCGACAACAGCGACACACAGGATTGACCAAGCACCTCAACTCCTGTCTCGGCTTGCATCCACTCCTCTAGGTAAGGCGGCTCAGGGTCTTCACTGTAGGGCCGGTCGTCGAAGGGGCTTTCCCTCGCCGAAATTTTCGCCTGTATGTTCCGAAAGGCCGCTGCACTCTCTTCATAGAAGAAGCGAATAAAGGAAGTGCGCTGTTTAAGAAAGAACACTGCGTTCATATCATTTTCCCAAATCGAGCTCGCAGAGCAGATTAGCGCCCGGGTCCGCGCTTCGCGCGGCCCGAGGATAAACTCCGCGCAATCCACCAATACCTTTTGTGCTGATCGGCGCAATACGCTGCGCTATTGCGCCCTACGCGCTGCGGCGTTGCTCTGAGCGGCGAGTTGACGAGCCATGGCAATACAGTCGTCGAGGTCCGCTTTGATTTGCTGTGCGGTCGCGAGATCAAAGTTGATGTAGTTCGTTGGGGACCCTTCCGGCCCGACGTGGCCATCGGCTATCAGCTTCAAGGAAACATAGAACGATTTTTCATCGAGGCTCTTTTTCACCCTCCATTGAAAGGTGGAGTGCGACGACTGGCCTTTCAGTGGAGGCGTTTCAAAAAGGACATCGCCTAGAAGCGAGCCCAGCGTCTTTGACTTAACCAGAAGATTCCTGAATGGCGCCCACATTCCCAACCTCAAGTGACTGCCCCGAGCCCGTAGAACGGATTAGCTGCGTTCTTCGGCGGAAGTGAAAAATTTCGTTCCATCGAAAAACCGGTTCGGACGGGTGAACATGGAGATGAACGTCGCTCCGTTCGGCGCATGCGCGACATGGATGTTGCCGCCCGGTCGCCACACGAAGTCACCCGCCCCGCAGCTCCCCTCCGCGTCTTCCAACGATCCTTCGAGCATGAAGGTTTGTTCGAGCGCCGTGTGCTCGTGCAATGGCACGACCGCGCCGGGCGCCATCCTGAACAGGATGGTCGAGCGCCCTTCGTCGTCCTGGTACAGGATCTTCATCTCTATTCCGTCGAATTCCGTTCGCTGCCAGGGCATCGACGACGCCGCGACGAAGGTCGACCGAAGTTTTGGCGGATTGACGGGCACAGGCTTGTTCATGGCTCTTCTCCAAAAATAGCGCTAACTTCGATCCAGCCCGTAGGATGGGTGGAGCATCGCGATAACCATCAATTGCAACTTGCCAAGATGATGGGTTCCGCGAACGGCTCAACCCATCCCGCGCGCTCTAGCCCAGCGAGTTGATGATTTCCCGATAGGCCGCTTCGGGAAACGCTTTCAGCGTGCGTGTCCGGACGTTTCCCTGCATGCCCAGCTGCAGACTGAAACGTGCCGCCACAGCGTCATCAGGAGCTTCAAAGATCGCGACCATGTCAAAGTCGCCCATGGTCAGGTAGAAGGACTTGAGCTCGCCGCTCATCTCTTTGAGAGCTTTCTTCGCAACGTCCAGACGACGTGGCGAGTCCTTCGCCTTCAGGATGCCTTGCTCGGTCCAGTTTGCAAGCATGACGTATGTGGTCATAGCTGTCCTCCTTCTGGTTCTAGAGCGTGATGACTTTTCTTCGAATCGTCATCCCGCTCTATCTTTTTATTTGAGCATGATCTTTTCGGAAAACCGCTACACACTTTTCCGGATCATGCTCTAGGCAATCGCAGCCAGGCTGCCAATCAAGCTGTGCCGGAGGCGTCCTATAGCGTCGTCCGAGGCGGCGTAAAATGTGCGCCAAATCAGAACCTCACGACAAACGGATGTTGCAGCCATTGCGCCGCGATCCGGCTTGACAGTCTGAGGCAAGCGGAGGAGCATTGCAATCTGTCGCCATTGGCGACAAATCGCGAGCAAAGGAGGTTTTGATGACGCCACCTCCGCAGAGAAAGCCGCTGAGTGCGATGGAACACGTTCGGATCATCGCATAGCGGCCAAGCACACGAACGGGACGCCGGGAAAAGGTTAAGTGGGCCGCATCAGTGAGGCATGGCCCCTTACCTTCCCGGCGCTGCAAATGATATCCGGCTGCAAACCTCGACGAGGTCCCGCCCCGCAGCCCCACGGGCTTCATCCTGCCCGGCATCCGCCACTCGCCAAAACACCGCCTTGAAAGATCAATCCGGAACAAACATGATGCGCGCCACACGCGCTTCGCATCGAAGAAAGGCCGCGGAGGAAATCCCATGTACCAACGTGCCCTCCCGCTACGGCACCCAAACATCGCGCCTGGCGAGATGCTCGGCGCGCGCGAGCCGCTCAAAGCGCGCACGCTCTTTCGCGCCTTCATCGACCAGTGCCTGCGGTTGATGCGATGGCTGGGCGAGTTCTTTGCGGCCGGTGGCCCGCTTTCATAGACTCCACACTAGGGAACGAAATGCCGAGGGATTGAGGTAGCCAAATGAACGGAAATCGTTTTTATGCAGTTCGGGTTGAGGGAGCCAAATACGGCGTGGGCTTTGGCTCTGCGCTCGCCATCGCGATCTCCTATACCACCAACCACTCGATCCTCTGGGCGATCATCGACGGAATTCTCGGCTGGCTTTACGTGATCTATTTCGCGTTGTTTCGGTCGTAGCCCGCAGCCTGAAATCCCGCCTTCGATTTTCAACTCGAAAGTCGTCTGCTCTTGTGATACATTATCATCCATGAAGACCAAAAAATTGAACGAAGCTCTGGAACGCGTCGAGGCTTGGCCAGCCGATATCCAGAACGAGCTTGCCGAATTTGCGCTCGAACTCGATGCCGGGTTCAGGGATGGCGAATACCAACCGACGCCGGAAGAGCTTGCCGGCATCGACCGCGGCCTGCGCGCGGCGGCCGAGGGCCGCTTCGCCAGCGATCAAGAGGTCGAATCCGTGTTTGCAAAATTCCGCGGTAGATGAAAGTCGTCTACACCGAGGAAGCCCTTCGGGATCTCGACGCAATTGCCGACTGGCTGATCGTTCATTACCCGGCCGTGGCGCCGGCTGTCGAACGACGTATTCGGCATGTCGTCGCACACATCGCACGCTGGCCGGAGAGTTCGCGCCGTTCGTCCGGGCGCCCAGACGTTCGCGTGGTGTCGCTGGGGCGTTATCCCTACAAGATTTTTTATCGCGTCACTGACGATACGGTGGAGATACTCCATATCCATCACGCCGCCCGGCAGCCATGGGATGAACGAACCTAACGGATACAGCCCGTCGGATGGGTGGAGCCACCGGGTCGCGCGAATGCGCGCCCGATGATAAACTCCGCGATACTCATCAATCTGCATGCCTCGATGGGTTTCGCAAAGGGCTCAACCCATCCTATGTACTTTGCATGGGGTTGTTTTCGATATTTTGGTTTGGGGCTGCCTGACGGGCCTATCAGCCGTCCTCACGATATCTCGTAGACCGACACCTTGTCCGCGATGCCGCTCAACGCCACGCGTCTCGGCGTTGGTGTTAGCCCGTTGGTCTCGAGCACGGCCCGGGCATCCGCGTTCTCCACCACCTGCTCCGTCACCATGATCGCGCGTGAAGCAGCAAGGCCCTGGACGCGCGAGGCGACGTTCACCGTCTGGCCAAAATAGTCCTGCTGGCCATTGAGCGTGACCGCCAGGCACGATCCTTCATGGATGCCCATCTTCAGGCGCAGGCTCTGATGCTGGCGCTCGGCGCCAAGATCGCTCATCGCCTCGCGCATGCGGATCGCAGCGGCAATGGCGCGGTCAGGCGTCTCGAAGGTCGCCATCACGGCATCGCCAACGGTCTTCACGACGGCCCCCCTTTCGGACGTGATAATCTCCTGCAGCAGCCGGAAATGCTCGTTGACGAGATCGAAGGCGACGAGGTCACCGACGCGCTCATAGAGCGCGGTGGAGTCCTTGAGATCGCTGAACAGGAAAGTCAGGCTCAGGATCTTGAGGCGCTGGCCGATGGCGAGCGTTTCGGTCCGGTAGATGTCGCGAAAAGTCTGATTGGTGAGGAGACGCTTGGCGTTAAGAATGGGCTTGCGTCGCTTCAGCAGGTCGTCGAGCGCCTGGTTCGTCACCCATACCGCCGGCAACACGCGACCCTCGGTGCGGTTTTCCAAATTAAGCCGCAGTGGCCCGGGGCGCAAGGCAATGGTGTCGACCGGAACCTGGGCCTTGTTGAAGATCACCGACAGGTTCTGGCGCTCGCTCGCCTCCTCGCCGCTGACATCAAGAAACTGGGCCGTATGCGTCACGGGATCGAACACGATCACCGTGCCCTTCGGCAATTGCAACGAGAGGATGGCCCGCTCTCCCGGCGGCAAGTCAACAGTTTCGAGCGTGACCTCGGCCAGCAGCTTCTCCAGGTCGGCTGGAAGATCGATGGCCGAGCTCCAGAAGATCTGGCGAAGATATTCGGCCGCGGACAATTGGTCGGGGCTGTGGGCCGCGATCTTGCGCAGGCGCGGGCTCACCGTAAAGGTCACCTCGACCAGATTGTCGAGCGTCGTCTCATAGCCCGCGGCGCAGAAAGCGCAATTGTACTGCGCCTTATCCAGGGTCTTCAGGCTTTTGTTGGCGGAGAGAACACCGGCGCAGCTCGGACACATCAGGCTCCATGTCATCTCGAACATGCCGAGCCCCACCGCTTTCAGAAGCGCCGCGATGACCTGCTCCTCGCCGACGCCCTCTTTGGCCGCGAGATCAAGCGCGTTCATCTTGTTCAAGGCATGATCCGGAGCATCCCGCACCATGCGCTCGAGCATGTCCACAATTTTTTCGTCGGCCGACTGACGTAGGGCCGCAAACAAAGTTTCAGTTTCGCTCATGCGACAATGCTACAGGAAAGAAGGCAACGCGGAAACCCGCTGACCCATCCGTTGTTTACCGAAACACAAACCCGCGCGTCGTGATGGTGAAGCGCGTAGGATGGGTAGAGCCACCGGGTCCGGCCTGCGGCCGGCCCGATGATAAACTCCGCGATACCCATCAGCGGCAGTTCACGAAGATGATGGGTTTCGCAAAGGGCTCAACCCATCCTACTGCGACCTAGTGACGATCGGTGATCAAGACGACCGGCGCCGGTTCGTCGACGGGCTTGCGAGCGCTCTCGTCGGCAGCTGTGCTCGTCGGCTGGGGCGAAGCTGGTGTGGCCTGGGGGGTTTGTTCGGTGGTCGTGGCGGTCTCGGCAACAACCGGGTCTTTGGCGCTGGCCTCGCGATTCCAGTCGCAAGCGGCGGCCGGAGTGGCAGCAAGAGCAGCAAAGGACGTGACAACAAGAAGCTTCTTCATGGCCGGCCTCCTTTTGATATCTCATCCTACCACGCCCGGGACCGGCCCGACGGCTTCGCCGTGATCACGAAACCGTAAACGCGCTGGCGGGGATGAGCGCCACCTCATCCACCGATCTTGGAAACGGCGCAATACGCTGCACTATTGCAGCCCTACACCCTGAATTTGTCGAAAGCCGTCATGGCGGAAATTACACAGCTATCGCCCTCACTGATCGTCTTGTCCGGGCTGCCCGCTTCGGGAAAGAGCGTGCTGGCTGAAAGCCTCTCCCGCGCCCTGTCGCTCACGATTTTCTCGATCGACCAGATCGAGGCGGCGATGTGGCGCGCCGGCCTCGCCAAAACCCAAACCGGCACCGCGGCCTTTGAGGTCGCGCGGGCGCTGGCGGACGAACATCTGCGCCTTCGGCATTCCGTCATCGTCGATGCGGTCAACCCGGTCGAGGCGCCGCGCGCCGCCTGGCGCAATCTGGCAGCGAAACATCGCGTCAGCCTCAAGATCATCGAATGCGTCTGCGCCGATGAAGCGATGCTCCGGCAGCGGATCGAAGCGCAGGCGCGCACCGTCGCCGGCACGCCCGAGATCACCTGGGCGCGCCTAATGCAGCGGCGTGCCGAATACGAACCATGGACCGATCCCCGGCTGGTGCTGGATACGTCGCGCACATCGCCCGCGCAGTTGCTGGCGCAAGCGCTGAATTACGTGCGATAGGCAAGTGTAGGGTGGATTGGCCCCCGGGTCCGCGCTTCGCACGGCCCGTTGCTGATCTCACTACATCATAGCCGGCTTTATCCCTCATCCCGAGAGTCTGACCGAAAAGCGACCAGCATTTTCGGGCGCCCGCCGAGCTCCTTGCATGTTTTGATTTCGGCGGCGGGGAACACCCGAAGTGTCGGGCCAAGTGGCAAGACCGCCACGTGGTGCGAC
>JBATYU010000576.1:0-2293 GCA_049674245.1 Bradyrhizobium sp.
GTATGAATGCCCGTCGTGGGACCCGTCATTAGCCATGCCAGCCAATGTCTGCTGGTGGCACGTCGCGTCGTTTGCGGCACTGCATCATCATGACCGCTGTTGGGGGTAAAGCGGCCGCAACCCGGACATCGCGGAATCGACGTGATTGACCCGTTTGTATGGTCCGGCCGTGCGTCGCAAGAGGTTTTCGTCGAGTTGGCGGTGAGCGGTCTTGCATCAATGTATCCGGCCTCACATGAGGGCGCTTGCGTCAAGTTATTTCATTTCGACTTTCCTCCGAATTCGGCACTGCGGCGCGGTTGAGTCGATCGACCAAGGCGGAGCTCCCATCAACACAGGTCTTCCCTGCAAACCTCACATCCGGCGGGACTGAGTCCCCACCACGGTCCCGCATTCGGGACGGGAGAGCTCCAGGAGGGCGACACCACTCTTTGAGACGATGCGCGAAGGCACCAGGCCGGATAACGGCGACGCCCCCTTGGATCCGCGTGCCCGGGCCGTCGTGCGGCTCGGGCTCAGTCTTTAGGATCGATTAAGACGCAGGCTTCATGACGGCACCCTCCGGGACAACGCCTTGGGTCGCGAACCGCCACAAGGCGATCAACAGCTTCCGTGCCAGCGCCACCACCATCACCTTGCGCATGCGGCGACCTGTGCCGCTGATGCGCTCACGGAACCAGCTCACCTGAGCAGAGGCCGGCTGATATCGCTGCCAGAGCCATGCCAACTCCACCATCACGGTCCGCAACCGCGCATTCCCAGCCTTGCCAATGCCCTGTTCGCGTTCAATGCCGCCACTGCTGTAGGGAGTGGCCGTAAGGCCGGCGTAGGACCCGAGCGCCTTACCGTTGGCGAATTCGCGCACGAACCCTTCGCGGACCAGCACGGTGGCGGTCTGCACACCGACGCCACGTAACTTGGCAAGCTGCTGGATCATGCTGGCAGCCCTGTCGGGGGTTTTGTCTTCGAGCACTGCATCGCGCGATTGTTCGAGTTCAGTGATCTGGATCAGCAGTAACTCCAGACGATCGAGCATGCGGGCGATTTTCGCGTGAGCATGCGTGGGCAATGAATCCCCAAGGGCCGTCCGCAATTCGTCGAGACGTTGGCGCCGATCCCGACGCAGCGGGTTGTATTCGCCAGCGCCCAAAGTCGCCAGGATGGCACTGATGCGATTGACCAGGCCGACCCGCTCTGCAACTAGTTCCGCTCGCTCCCGCACACGACGGCGGGCGTCTTCATCGGCCTCGGTAGGCATCGGAACCATCGAGCACACACGTGGTTCGCCGCGGAGCCACGCCAGCAGCGTGCGCAGCAAGAGTTCGGCGTCAATTCCATCGGATTTGGCTCGACGCGCCCGGCGATCAACCGGGACGCTGGAGGGCTGAATGACGTGCGTTTCGATGCCGTATTTTGCCAACCAACGGACCAGCCAAAACCCCGACCACCCCGCCTCGTAGACCGCGACCACCCGATCGACATTTCGGTCAGCCTTCTCGGCTCGGGCGCGATAGCTTCCGATGGCCGCCATCAGTGCTTCGGGAGTCGGCTCAATGGAACGCTTGGCTTTGACACCTGGCAGGCCTGGTATCTGGGCAGCCAGCACCCAACTCGTGTTGCTCAGTTCGATTGCCAGAATGAGCGTCCGTTCGTAATCGAGCACAGCAGGGGTGGGAAGTGCGCCAGGGGCCTGCGTCATCGTCAATATCCTCCAAGGTTGTTTCAGCGGCAGAGACGCTACTCTTTCCGCCGCAAGCCCTCATAGGATCTCTGGTTGGAGCTCGTTGGGCTCCGGGCCATCATGGAAATCAGCGCGCCTGCGATCTCATTAGCGGACAGACCTCAGCGGGCCATTTGGGTCACCAGTGTTCGCAAGCGCCGGGAAGACCGATCCTCCATCTCTTCTCATCCTCTCGCAGACCTCGGCGGGTAGTCCGGTTTTGTCAGTGTGGGCTCCGTCTTGCGCTGAACGATCAAGTAGGCTGGGTGGCCGCTGCAGCAACCGTGCCCGTCTCGAAGTTGCGGCCATGGGCGAGAACGCTCCAGGCGATACGGGCCAGCTTGTTGGCGAGCGCGATTGCCAGCACATTGCGGTGGAGCCGCCTTCTGGCGGCCTCGATCCAGGTTTTGAGCCCGTAGCGCTCCCAGTTCTTCGACCTGATCAGTACGACCCAGGCGGCCTGAACGAACAGGACGCGCAGGTAGCGATTGCCGCGTTTGGATATCTTGCCAAGGACCGTGCGGTCTCCCGTCGAGAACTGTTTGGGGACAAGACCCAGCCAGGCGGCGAAGT
>JBATYU010000577.1:0-7165 GCA_049674245.1 Bradyrhizobium sp.
TTTGCGCAACCCCGGTCTTTCTCATCACCCATGAAAGTCTGGCGGCAGACAACAATCGAGGCGCCCAGCTCGCCGCGACTTGCGCCGCATGCCATCGCCTTGACGGCCGTGACAATGGAATTCCGTCGATCATTGGGCTGGACGAGGGGAAACTTGCTGGCGCATTGCAGGCCTTCAAGTCGGGCGAGCGTTCGATCATGCACACCGTCGCCCTTTCGCTCAGTAGCGAGGAGATTGCGACCGTGGTCCACTATCTCGCCGCGCAACGAAAGGAAACCGAGCGACCATGAACTGCTGGACGCGTCGCGAATTCGGCTGCATTGCGGGGGCGACCTGCCTCACGGCGCTTACCCCACGCGCCGTGACGGGCCAGGCCAAGGCGCGAATCGTCGTGATCGGCGGCGGCGTCGGCGGTGCGACGGTTGCCAAGTACTTGGCCATGAGCACCGCAATGGTCGACGTGACACTAATTGAGCCCAAACAGTATTATACGACCTGCTTCTTCAGCAGCCTTTATCTCGCTGGACTTCGCTCGTTCGAGTCGCTCATCCATGGCTATGAGGGGCTCGCGCAGCGATATGGCATCAGCATCGTCCATGATTCGGCGACGATTATCGATCCGGTGGCGAAGACTGTCGGACTTGAAAGCGGCGCCAGGCTGCCATACGACCGCCTCGTCGTCGCTCCGGGCATCGCCTTCAATTACGGCGCGATCGAGGGGTACGACGAGGCCGCAACGCAAACCCTCCCGCACGCCTGGACGGCCGGGCCGCAGACCATGCTGCTGCGACAGCAACTGGAAAGCATGGAGGATGGTGGTGTTTTTGTGCTCGTTGCTCCACCCAACCCGTTCCGCTGTCCACCCGGCCCCTACGAACGCGCTTCGTTGGTCGCTTATTATTTCAAGCAATACAAGCCGCGGGCGAAAATCCTGATCCTCGACGCGAAGGACATTTTCTTCGGACAGGAACTCTTCCAGGATGCGTGGAGCCGCCACTATCCGGGAATGATCGAGTGGCTACCGGCCCAATTCACCGGCGGGATCAAGGCAGTCGACGTGAAGGGCCGATCGATCAAAACGGCGGGTGACACTTTCAGAGCCGCCGTTGCGAATGTCATCCCGCCACAAATGGCCGGCCAACTGGCGCAGCACGCGGGCCTCGCGGATCAGTCGGGTTGGTGTCCGATCGATCCAATGACGTTCGAGTCGAAGCTGCAGCCGGGGATCCATGTCGTAGGCGATGCGGCCAGCGCCGGCGAGATGTCAAAATCGGCCTTTGCGTCCAACAGTCAGGCCAAGGTCTGCGCCTTCGCCATCGCTGCTTCACTCACCGGATCCGAGCGCTTTCCGCCTCACTTGTTCAACTCATGCTTCACGATCGTCGCCCCCGATGATGCAATGAGCAGCGCCATCGGCTATCAGGCCGCAACCGGTGCGATCAAGATCAGCGACTTCTTCCTGAGCAAAGTGGGTGAGGACGCCGAGACTCGCCGACGCTTGGTGCGCGAGGCGGACGGCTGGTATGCTGCATTCACCGAGGATGTGTTCGGCTGACGATCTCTGGCTCAGACGAGCGCGCGGCGCGGCTCAAGCGCAAGGACGATTGAATTGAGGCTCGCAATCCCCCTCGGTGCGGGGGACAGCCGTCATTCTCCCGCGATTGCTCGGTCCTTGAGCGGCAGCTCGAGCCGGTCCCAAACGTCGAGGAGCGCCTCGGCGAGCTGATCGATCATGACGTCGTCGTGGCAGGGCGTCGGCGTGATGCGCAGGCGCTCCGTTCCTTTTGGCACGGTCGGATAATTGATCGGCTGGATATAGATGCGATGCTCGCTGAGCAAAAGGTCGCTCGCGGCCTTGCATCTCTCCGGATCGCCGACGACCACTGGTACGATGTGAGTATCGCTCAGTATGATCGGAAGCGCCGCCGCGCTCAGCACGCGCTTCACACGGGCAGCGCGGTGCTGATGTCGTTCGCGCTCCCACTGCGAGGTCTTGAGGTGGCGGATAGCCGCAGTGGCGGCGGCGCAGATCGCCGGTGGCAACGCCGTGGTGAAGATGAAGCCCGGGGCGTACGAGCGAACAGCATCGATGAGCGGCGCGCTTCCGGCGATGTAGCCCCCGAGGCACCCGAAGGCCTTGGCGAGGGTGCCTTCGATCAGGTCCATGACGCCGTCGCGCGCAGCGACTCCGGCGCCCCCGCGGGCCGTACATCCCGACAGCATGGACCTCATCGAGAGAGGTCATGGCGCCGTATCGCTCGGAAAGGTCGCAGATGCGACGGATCGGGGCGACGTCACCGTCCATCGAATACAGGCTCTCGAAGATGATCAACTTCGGCCGGTCCGGCCGGACGGCCTGCAACAATGTCTCAAGATGATCGACATCGTTGTGCCGCCAGATCTTCCTCTCGCTTCCCGCATGCCGGATGCCCTCGATCATCGAGTTGTGGTTCATGGCGTCCGATAGGATCAGGCAGTTCGGGATCAACTTTGCGATGGTCGAGATGCCGGTGTGGTTCGAGACGTAGCCCGACGTGAAGACCAGCGCCGCCTCCTTGGCATGTAGATCCGCGAGCTCCCGCTCGAGCTCGACCAGCGGATGATTCGTGCCAGAAATGTTTCGCGTCCCGCCGGCTCCCGTACCCATTCTGGTCGCAGTCTCGACCACGGCGTCGATGACATTCGGGTGCTGGCCCATGCCGAGGTAGTCGTTGGAGCACCAGATCACGATATCACGCGGACCCTGCGGGGAGTGCCAGATCGCCCGGGGAAATCGGCCCGCAACGCGCTCGAGGTCCGCGAAAACGCGGTAGCGCCGCTCATTCCACAGCCGCGAAATCGCGTCCGAAAAAAAGCGGATCGTAGTTCATGCGTCGGCCTCCCCCGGGCCGTGGCCGGTGTCGAATGGCCCGCAACGACCTTTGTTACGACTCGTCGTTATCTCCCCATCTGCCCCGCGAGACCCGAATGGCTTTCTCGTTCGCGAGATCGCGCCATAAGTTGGCGCAGCGCATCGCCAATGCTTTCGCCCGACGTGTCGGCGTCGAAGGCGCGCACGAATTGCCCGCTGGGATCCATCAGGTAGAGATAGGAACTGTGATCGATGACGTAGTCCTCGGCGCCAGACCCGGTGTTGTGGCGGACGTAATAGGCTCCGTATTCCTTGGCGACCGCGGCGGTCTGCTGCGAATTGCCGACGAGACCGATGATCCGTGGGTCGAAAGATTGGGTGTATTCCGCGATCACTTCGAGCGTGTCGCGCTGCGGATCGACGGTGATGAAGATTGGTTGTAATTCGGCAGCGTCGGGGCCGAGCGTCTCGAGGGCTTTGGCGATTTCGAGAAGAGCCGTCGGGCAGGTGTTGGGACAGGAGGTGTACCCGAAATAGACCAGCAGCCACTTGCCACGGTAGGTCTGATCAGTGACCGCTTTGGCGTCGGGTGCCGTGAGCGCGAAACTGCCGCCGACCGTCACGGGCGGCGTGGCAGCCCGCGTTGCCGACAGTTGGCACAGGATCAGTGCTGCCGAGAGAACGATGCTAGAAAGGGTCCGCAACTAAGCAATCTCCGCACCATTTCGCCTGCTAACTTAGCGGGTTTGGCACCGCGGCGCTATTATGTTTGCTTATCGGCAGGTTAAGAAGCACTGCTCCCCTTATTGCTCACTTAAGAATTGCTGATTTTTGTTTCCGTCAAATTCGTGTTCGAGTTACCCAGCATCGGATTCTCGCCATGAAATTTTCGAAGGGGAGTGCCGTTGATGAAAATCTTTGAAATGATCATCAGCGGGTTGGTCGCGTTCGTCTTCGCGGCGACGATTGCTGTACCCGCGCGCGCCTACGAAGCGGGCCCGGTCACGGGCGGCGGAACGATCGTCGGCAAGGTCGTCTTTAACGACGCGGTACCGACGCGGAAGGTCATCCCGAACAAGGATGTCGAGGTGTGTGGCGGCATCCGCGAGGAGCCGCTGATCGAGGTTGGGCCCGACAAGAGCGTCAAGAACGCGGTCGTGTACCTGGTCGAGGTGGCCAAGGGAAAAGCATGGCCGGCAGCTGGTAAGACGCCCGAACTCGACAATCGCAAATGCCGTTTAGAGCCTGAGGTTCAGGTGATCCGCGCGGGTCCCCTGGACGTCGTCAACGACGACCCGATACTGCACAACACCCACGGCTATTACGGGAAGCGCACCGCCTTCAACATGGCGTTGCCGAACCAGGGGCAGCGCATTCCCACGGAACTGACGCGGCCTGGGACCGTGCGCATCGACTGCGACGCACACGGCTGGATGGAAGGGTGGATCTACGTGGTGGACAACCCCTACTACGCCATCACCGGCGCAGACGGCAAATTCACTATTACTGATGTTCCGCCCGGCAACTACAGCCTAGTAGCGATCCAATCCTTTACCGGCCCCAATCAGCAACTCGTAACTGTCACGGCAGGCAAGCCCACGAATCTGACCATCGAATTGAAGAAGCAATAGGCGACTTGGCCAAGCCGGCAGGTCGCATTCTTCTGCAACGTCCGAGAAATCTGCGAGGTCCTATAAAGCGGTAGAGAGATCCATAAAAAGCAAGCGATCCGTCGAGAGGAGATGCCACATGTCTGAGCTTGATCGTGAACGACGTGAGATGGTCGCGGTGCTCCAACGGCCCGGGGTTCGTCCCGACCCCTCGCTCCGGATTACTCGGCGCACTTTCATCCACAAATCGTGTTTGACCGGCGCGGCTACAGTCGCTCAGACTTTTGCATGGTGGCCGCTGCTCAACACCATCGACGTCGCTTACGCTGCCGAGCAGCCCTTCAAGTTTGCCTGGGTTTCCGACACCCATCTCTATCCGAGGTCTCTCAACACGCGCTTCGTCGAAAAGGTGGTGCGCGCAGCAAACGAGGTCCAGGCCATGAGCCCGCCTGCCGACTTCATGATCTTCGGCGGCGACTTGGCCCAGCTCGGAAAAATCGAGGAACTCGTGCTCGGCAATGAGCTCCTTAAAGAGATAAAGATTCGGAAGGTCTTCATCCCGGGCGAGCACGACTGGTATTTGGACATGGGAAAGAAGTGGGGGGAGCTCTTCGGCCCGCCCAACTGGACTTTCGATCACAAGGGTGTGCGCTTTGTCGGGCTCGACACTGTCAGTCGCGGTCCGGACTACTGGACGGTGAGGAAGATGACTCCCGAGGAGCGCATGGGACACATGGCGACCCTCGACGGCAGCGTCGCCGGTCCGTGGGCCGGCGTGGGCCGCGACCAGCTCGACTGGCTGCAGAAGATCCTCACCGATTGGGATAAATCCAGGCCGGTCGTTATCTTCAGTCATAATCCGCTCTACGAGTACTACCCGCCTTGGAACTTCTGGGTGCGTGACTGGCGCGAAGTCAATGACGTGCTGAAGCCCTATACCAAGGTCACCAACATCCACGGTCATGTCCATCAGGTGCTCTATAACGAGATCGGCACCATGCGGTCGATCGGCATGCTCGCCACCTCCTGGCCTTGGCCCTATGCCCCGGAGGGAGTGCCCAAGCTCACCAAGCCGATGATCCGCGCCGACCCCGGCGATTTCTACGACGGCGTCGGCCGGAGCGAGATCAGCATGAACAATGATCGGATCGAGAACGAGTACATCATGTGGGGCCGTAAGCAGGTCTTCGTTCAGTCGGCGCCGGACTCCTCGCTGAGTCAGCCTGAGATCCTGCGGCCGCGGGTCGCCGACCAGATCGGGCCGTACTAGGGAGGACGGATATGACAACCAGAACGACATTCCTGTTCGCTCTCTGCATCGCTTCGCTCGTTGGCCTGCTGGCCGCGATTGCGGTTCTCGTCGGCCCTGCCAATGCGAATAAGGACCCGGTAACACCCCAACAGTTGCAAGCTTACGAGGAAGCCTTCATGGAGCAGGTCAAAAAGGGCGACCTCTTGTTCCACGGCGATGCCACGACTGCGAAACAGATGAACGTGATACTCTCCAACACGGGAATGGCCTGCGCGATGTGCCATCCCTTTGCCTCCGACACGCATCCACACGCGTTCCCGAAGTTTCAGGTGAGCATGAACAAGTTCGCGACGCTTCGCGACATGATCAACTGGTGTATCGAGAAGCCCAACCAGGGCGAGAAGATCGATTCTGATTCGGACGCGATGAAGGCCCTGGAAGCATACATCTACTGGTCGAACACCGGCTCGGTGTTGGTCCCGGGCAAGTATTAGTTCTGTTCCTGTGCGACACGGAGCCACAGGTCCCAGTACCGGCTTTCGCTGACGGGCCGCTCGAGGCCCGCCGGCGCGATGATCCTCGATGGATTAGAGGTCCCATCGATTTCAGCAGTGGTGCTTGAGGCCGCGTCGACGGCGGAGAGGGCGCGCCATGGCAGACACGTTGCATGGCAGGTTTACCGGCATCGACCTGGATGAGCTGGTCGATCGGCGGGTGGTGCTGACGTGGCTTTATTGGGGGATGTTCTGGCTCATAGTCACCCCCTCGGTCGGCGTAGCGCTGTCCGGCCTCTTCAATTATCCCGATTACCTCGGCACCAATAATCTAGCGCTGACGTTCGGCCGCCTCCGACCGGTCCACGTCAACGGCGTCATCTTCGGTGCGTTTTCGACCCTGTTCATTGGCGAATGCTATTACTTGGTGCCGCGCCTATGCGGCGTTCGGGTGGTCTGGGGAGAGTGGGGCGTAGCGCTGGCATGGGTGTGGAGCCTCGCCCTCTTGGCCGGGCTCATCTCGCTGCCTTTCGGCTACAATCACGGGCTCGAAGCTGGCGAGCTCCCGCTGTTTGCCGAAATTCCTCTCTTCATCGTAATAGCGGCGGCAACAGCACAATTCATTGCGACCATCGCGCAGCGCCTCGAGCCAGCGCTCTACGTTGCGCTCTGGTACCTTATCGCCGCCTTCATATGGACGACGATGAACCTCGTTCTGGGCAGCGTGATCCTGCCTTACACGATTTCAGGCATCAACAGCGCGGCCTTCCCCGGTCTCTACATCCACTACATCGTCGGCCTGTGGATCACGCCGGCAGGCTATGTGCTGATCTATTACTGCCTCCCGCTCCGCGTGCAGAATCCGCTCTATGCCCATAAGCTCTCGCTGGTCGGCTTCTGGTCCCTCGCGCTGTTCTATCCCTTCGTCGGCATCCATCATTATCTCGCCAGCCCAATC
>JBATYU010000578.1:0-2029 GCA_049674245.1 Bradyrhizobium sp.
CCCGAAGACAGAGCACGGCCGGTCGCGCGGGTCGTCGTGCAGGAACGGTCCGCAACCCGTTAGCTCGTTTTTGAAATTCGACAGGCGCAAACCCGTCGTCTTCTGCCATTCGTAATCTCGTCCGCGCACTGACAATGCGATCCGGCATCCGGCTGGTACCACAATCGAGGTTGGCCAGATTTCGACGTGCAGATCGACCGGCTCGCCAGGGATCAGGGGCTGCTCTTCATCATGCGTATGATAAGGCCGCCATGGCTTTGAAAGCTTGCTGTCGAGTTTACGGTGCGACGCCCGCAACCAGCCCTGGGCAATGGGCGTATGTGGATCAATTGCCCCGACAAATACGACTTCGCGCATGTCGGCAGTGAAGACACGAAAGACGAGAAAGATATCGGCATCGGATGTCGACGACGAAATGCGTAATCGCGCGGCGACAGGTCCGGTGATTTCCGTCTGTTTCGAAAGCGGCTCCGACAGGAAGGTGAGGCCGTCGCCGCCAGCATCGAACGATAAGCTGCCGGATTTGGCAGGCGGAACAGAGGATAGCGTCTGACCATCGGGGTCGAGATAGAATTTGGTCCATGACGTTTGCGCCAGCGGCCACTCGGCTTCGCTTCGCTCCTCGAAGCGATCAACATGGCGCACGTGCAGCAGCACGCGAGATCGCTCGCGCCAGCCATTGTTCTCGCCTTTTAGATAGCAATCGAAGAAGGCTTTCTGCAGCAAGCGCCCGTAGTCCGTGTAGAAATGTGTCCAATGCTCGAGGCCATGTGCCTCCAACCACTTTTCCTTAGAAGCGGCGCGCATGAACCCTTCGAAATTGCCGCGGGGATGCAGACCCTGACCGCCCCAATTCGCAGCTGAAAGGAAAGGAACCGTCACTTTGTCCCATTGTGGCGAACGAACCCTGTGGTAGTCGTCGTCGAGCGGGTGGCTACGAATATCGTCGCCGAAGCTGCAGCGGTTACGCGCGAGTTCGTCGTCGGACAGCGTCTCGTCACCACACACCCAAAGACCGGAGACGGCGCTGCGCGGACCGCGTTGGCCAAGACCGTATTGCACGGTCTTCACCTGCATGTCGTACCAGTTCGCCCAGAAGGTCGAGAGGATCCCGCCGTGATGGGTCATATCTCGGTACCAGTCGGCTGCGCCTTCCCAAATGCACATCGCGTTGAGATGCGGCGGCTGCAACGAGGCGACATGCCACTGGTTGATGGCGTAGTACGAGACGCCGGAAAGGCCGATCTTGCCGTTTGACCACGGCTGCCGCGCGGCCCACTCGATGCATTCGTAGAAGTCACGCGCCTCGCGCGGCGAGAAATGATCGATGAATCCGGGTGAACGGCCCGTTCCACGTGAATCGACGCGCACGCAGGCGTAGCCATGCGGAACCCATTTCTCAGGATCGACGACTTCCCAATTCTGATATTTGTTAGTCGACCCGTAAGCGACATCCGGATGATTGGCGATCATCCTCTGCCATGCACTCGGATAACCCTGCTGGAAGGAAAGGCCCTTGGCATAGGGGCCGTAGGTCAGCAAGACAGGACACGGTTCGCCAGAGGTTGGCCGAAACACATCGCCCTTGAGTACGACACCATCGTCGAGCGGAATGTCGACATCCCAGTCGATCGTCATCCCGTCTTGGACCGTAGTGTGGCCCATTCGCACGCCTCCCGCAGCCGGTTCAGTTTCGCAAATGCGCAAGCTATGGAAGTCTGTCTTGCTCGCGTTATCAAGCTCAACGCCAGCCGGCTAGCCTGGGGTTGTCCTCATTTGGACTCCTTCGATACCGCGACGTTTACCTCGCCAACGGGTGCTGTAGGCCCGACGAGCGCACCCACTCTACTGCCGCCGCTGGCACACAGGGGCTTTATCCTCAGGTCTCCAAACCGAGGCTCCAGAAATTGGAAATATTCGCGATCCCGGCCGGCGCCACGTCCGGGATCTTGGAATCTCGATCGCCGAAGGCGCGCAACTCGAAGAATCTTTGCTCTGCTAGCGGGAGACCGATTTGTCACAGTTAAGG
>JBATYU010000579.1:0-4012 GCA_049674245.1 Bradyrhizobium sp.
GCCGGGACGTCCGCGCCCGGTACGCCCACGGCCGCCGGCGTCCGCGCCAGTCAATTCGGGGGACGGCGGCGAGGGGGCTTGATCCAGTGGTCCGACGTCGATATCTCCCAACAAAGTGAGAAATTTCCCCCGCAAGCCGTGTAACTTCTCACCTCGGAGGCCGTATTTCAGGGCGAACCAGACGAATTACGCTCGGAGAACATCATGATCGATCGCCGCATTTTGCTCGCCTCTGCAGCCGGCCTGTTGAGCCTTGCCGCCTTCCGGTGGCTGAGAGCTTCGCCGGCGCAGGCTACCGAGAAGTTCGAGGTCGAAAAGACCGATGCCGAATGGCGCGCGCAACTGACGCCGCAGCAATATGAGATCCTGCGCAAGCAGGGCACCGAACGCCCGGGTTCGAGCCCGCTCCTGAAGGAGCATCGCAAGGGCATCTTCGCCTGCGCCGGGTGTGACCTGCCGCTGTTCTCCTCGGAGACCAAGTTCGAGAGCGGCACCGGCTGGCCGAGCTTTTACCAACCGCTCGAGAACGCCGTCGGCAAGACCGAAGACCGCGCCTACGGCATGCTGCGGACCGAAGTGCACTGCCGCCGCTGCGGCGGCCATCTCGGCCACGTCTTCGACGACGGCCCGAAGCCGACCGGATTGCGTTACTGCATGGACGGCTACGCCCTGGTCTTTCACCCGGCCACGCCCTCGGCGAGCTGACAGGTTACGCCCGGCAATTGTTGCCCGCCCGGCAATTATGCCCCGGTCTTCGGACCGGGGCATTTTCATTTAAGTGATTGATAAGACGATGATTTTCATGTTGGCATAGCGCTTGCGACAGTCTCCCCTGAACGCGGTCATGGCCTCTCGCTGATCGGCTGGCCGCGCGGGACGAATGTGGAGACAATGTTATGGGTATCTTCGACGCGCTTAATACCTCGGTTGGCGGCCTGCAGGCTCAGTCCTTCGCGTTGCAGAACATTTCCGGCAATATCGCGAACGCCTCGACCACCGGCTACAAGGGCATCGGCACGAGCTTCGAGGATCTCATTCCGGACGCGACCACGCCGAGCAGGCAGGTTGCCGGCGGCGTTACTGCTTTCGCCCAGGCCACCATCACCACCCAGGGCACCGTTTCGGCCTCGACGGTCGCCACCAACATGGCGATCAACGGCGACGGTTTCTTCTCGGTGCAGAAGTCGACGGCCGTGGTCGACAACGTGCCGGTTTTCTCCGGCGTCACCGATTATACGAGGCGCGGTGATTTTCAGCTCAACGCCAACGGCAATCTCATCAACGGCGCCGGCTATTACCTGATGGGCATCACGGTCGATCCCAAGACCGGCAACGTGCTCGGCAACGTTCCGCAGGTTCTCCAATTCCAGAACAATTTCGTACCGGCGCAGGCAACCAGCGCGATTCAGTATGCCGCGAACCTTCCGACCACGCCGGCGACGCCGGCGGGCTCTGCCTCAGCTATCGGCACAATCACGTCGGTTGGCGGTCTCAACCCGGCAGACTTTGCGACCAACCCGCTGCCGACCGCGCAGCCGTTCTTTACCGACGGGTCAGTGACAGGGGCAGCAGTCAATAACAAGCTGACGGTGCCCGCCGCAATCACGACGGCGACACTGCTGTCCGGCGGCGCGAACTCCGATTCGCTGGCTACCAACTTCGCGGTCAACGATCAGATCAAGCTCACCGGCAGTGCCGGCGACATCGTCACCTTCACGTTTGTAGCTTCCGGGGCCACCGGCAACCAGATCAACGTCACCGACAGTGTCGGCACGCTGCTCGGCAAGATCGGAGCGGTCACCGGCGTGGCCCCGACGATCGCGCCCAACGGCGCGATCACGTTGCACTCCGGAACCGGGGAGAATTGGAGCATCAGCAGCGCCGCGGCAGCTTTCACCGCCGGCAACATCGGGTTCAACTCTCCGGTGGCGGTGAATCGAACCATCGCCTCGACGGGCGCCGGCGTCGTCGTCGGTAACGACCTGACCACTTTCACCAACGAATCCATCAGCGGCGGCGCGGTGACCACCTTCGATCAGGCAGGCACGCCGATCAATCTGCAATTGCGCTGGGCCAAGACCGATAGTGCCTCGCTCGGCACCGGACACACGGACGTGTGGAATCTGTTCTACCAGACCAACACCAGCGCGACCGGCACCCAGACCTCGTGGGTCAACACCGGCACGAACTTCTCTTTCAATGCCAACGGGACGCTGGCGTCGCCAACAGGTTCTTCCGTCACTATCCCGAGCGTGACCGTGAACGGTCTTTCGCTGGGAAATCTGTCCCTCAACCTCAGTTCAGGCGCGCTCACCCAATTCGCGAGCTCAGGCGGCTCTGCGACCATCAACACCATCACGCAGAACGGTTTCGCCGCCGGGCAATTGCAGTCGGTTGCCATCAACAACAGCGGCCTCGTGGTCGGAACTTTCTCCAACGGGCAGAATATCGACCTTGCCTCCGTCACGCTGTCGCACTTCAACGGCACCAACTATTTGAAGGCGCTTGACGGCGGCGCCTATGAGGTGACCGACCTGTCCGGCCCCGCGATCATCGGCGCCTCCGGCAAGATTTCGGGCTCGTCGCTGGAAGGATCGAACACCGACATCGCCGACGAATTCACCAAGCTGATCGTGACCCAGCAGGCCTATTCGGCCAACACCAAGGTGATCACGACGGCCAACAACATGGTTCAGGATCTGCTGAACGTGCTGCGCTGATCGGCGCCGGCACTAGTCAGCTGACATAGTTCAAGGCGGGCCACAAAGATGGGTTTGAGTTCAGCCCTTGCCACTGCGATGTCCGGTCTGCGCGCCAACCAGGCCTCGCTTTCGATCATCTCGTCGAACGTCGCGAACGCGCAGACGCCGGGTTACGTTACCCAAGCCTCCAACCAGATCGAACTCGCCAGTGGCGGCGACGGCTCGACCGTCCTGACCACCGGCGTCAACCGTCAGCTCGACCTGTTTGTGCAGGGCCAGTTGCGCACCGAAACCTCGGGCGGCGGCTATGCCGACCAGACGGCGAACATCCTGGGCCAGCTGCAAAGCGTCTACGGCACGCCGGGCGGAAGCGGCACGCTGGAGACGACATACAGCAATTTTACCTCGGCGCTGCAGGCGCTATCGACCAGTTCGGGCAACTCGTCCGCGCAATCGGTGGCGTTGTCGGCGGCGCAATCGCTGGCGCAGCAATTGAATACGACGACGCAAGGGATTCAATCCCTGCGCACCAATGTCGAGCAGGACATCGGCAACTCCGCAAATCTGGCCAACGCGGCCATGACCCAGATCGCGCAGATCAATACCAGGCTGCAGGGCCTGAGCCCGACCGATCCCGCCGCGGCGACGCTGATGGATCAGCGCGACGGCGCGCTCAATCAACTGTCGAAGTTGATGGACATCAGGGCCATCACCGACCAGTCCAACCAGACCAACGTGTTCACCAACGCCGGCATCCAGCTGGTCGGCGGAAGCCTCGCTTCCACGATCAATTTCAGCTCGCCCGGCGTGCTGGGCGCGACCTCGCTGTACAACGCCAATCCGGCCAAGTCCGGCGTCGGGACGCTGAACATCAAATTGCCCAACGGCGCCTCGATCGACGTGGTCGCGAACAACGTCATCAGTTCGGGTCAGATCGCCGCCGACCTGAAGCTGCGCGACCAGACCCTGGTGCAGGCGCAGACGCAGGTCGATCAGCTGGCCGCGACGCTTGCGAGCTCGCTTTCCGATAAGACCACGGCGGGTGCCGCGGTCGCCGGACCGCCTTCCGGATTCGACGTCAACCTGTCGGGCGCGTTGCCGGGCAACACGGTCAACCTGACCTACACCGACACTGCGACCAACACCCAGCACCAGATCTCGATCGTCAACGTGACCGATCCGGCCGCGCTGCCGCTGCAAAACGCGCCCAACGCCAATCCGCAGGCGATCGGCGTCGATTTCTCCGCCGGCGCGGCCTCGGTCGCCGCGCAATTGAACGCGGCGCTCGGCAGCAATCATCTGCAGTTCTC
>JBATYU010000580.1:0-5467 GCA_049674245.1 Bradyrhizobium sp.
CGGCTGACGCCATTCGCCGTGCCCGAGGCGAGCACAGGCGTGGTCGACGCCGGCGCGCGGGCCGGCCGCAATTTTGCGCCTGAGCGCGCCGACAGCAATGTCAACGTGTTCGAGGCTGTGGTGGCGCATGTGCTGGCGCTGCAGGCGAACCGCAAGAAAGTCGTGATCACCCTGTGGAGCGAAGGCTCGCGCGACCGCATGGCGAGCATGCTCGCCGACCACAAGCTCGCAAACGTCACCAGCGTCAACACTTGGCGCACCGTGCAGGCAACGCCGCGCAACCAAACCATGCTCGCCGTGCTCGGCATGGAATCCGGCTTTGAGAGCGACGATGTCGCGCTCATCAGCGAGCAGGACATTCTGGGCGATCGCCTGGTCCGCCCGCGCAAGGCAAGCCGCAAGCTCGACAATTTCATCTCCGAGGTCACGAGTCTCAGCAGCGGCGATCTCGTGGTCCATGTCGAGCATGGCATCGGCCGTTTCATCGGCCTGCAGACGCTGGAGGTATCCGGCGCGCCGCATGATTGCCTCGAACTGCACTATGCCGCCGAAACAAAACTGTTTCTCCCCGTCGAGAACATCGAGCTGTTGTCGCGCTACGGCTCCGACCAGAGCAATGTCGAATTGGATCGGTTGGGCGGCACCGGTTGGCAGGCGCGTAAAGCGCGACTCAAGAAACGCATTCGCGAGATCGCGGGCGAGCTGATCAAGATTGCTGCCGAACGCCATCTGCATGAAGCGCCGAAAATTCAGGTAGCGCCGCATGCCTATGACGAGTTCTGCGCGCGTTTCCCGTACGAAGAAACCGAAGACCAGCTTGGCGCCATCAATGCGACCCTGAAAGATCTCGAAACCGGCCGGCCGATGGACCGGTTGATCTGCGGCGACGTCGGCTTCGGCAAGACCGAAGTCGCGCTGCGCGCGGCGTTCGCGGTCGCGCTTGACGGCAAGCAGGTCGCGGTCGTGGTGCCGACCACATTGCTGGCGCGTCAGCATACCAAGACCTTCGCGGAACGCTTCCTCGGCTTTCCGGTCAACATCTCGCAGGCCTCGCGCCTGATCGCGCCGAAGCAGCTGACGCAGGTCAAGAAGGGCCTTGCCGAAGGGGCGATCGACATCGCGGTCGGCACCCATGCGCTGCTCGGCAAATCGATCAAGTTCCGCGATTTGGGGCTCCTGATCGTCGACGAGGAACAGCATTTTGGCGTCAGTCACAAGGAGCGGCTCAAGCAATTGCGCGCCGAAGTCCATGTGCTGACGCTCAGCGCCACGCCGATCCCGCGCACCCTGCAACTGGCGCTGACAGGCGTGCGCGACCTCTCCATCATCGCCTCGCCGCCGGTCGATCGGCTGGCGGTACGAACCTTCGTAGCACCCCACGATCCCCTGATGATCCGCGAGGCGCTGCTGCGCGAACGCTATCGCGGCGGGCAAGCGTTTTATGTGGTGCCGCGGATCGAAGACCTCGCGGCCGTCAAGGATTTCCTCGACAAGCACGTGCCGGAGATGAAGGTCGCGGTCGCCCACGGCCAGATGGCGCCGACCGCGATCGAGGACATCATGTCGGCGTTCTACGACGGCAAATACGATATCCTGCTCTCGACCACGATCATCGAATCCGGCCTCGATATTCCGACCGCCAACACGCTGATCGTGCACCGCGCCGACATGTTCGGTCTCGCCCAGCTTTATCAACTGCGCGGACGGGTGGGGCGCGCAAAACTGCGGGCCTACGCGCTGTTCACCTTGCCGGCGCAGCAGAAGATCACGGCGCAGGCCGAGCGGAGGCTCACCGTGTTGCAGTCGCTGGAAACGCTGGGCGCCGGATTCCAGCTTGCCTCGCACGATCTCGATATCCGCGGCGCCGGCAATCTGCTCGGCGAGGAGCAGTCCGGCCACATCAAGGAAGTCGGCTTCGAGCTCTACCAGTCGATGCTGGAAGAGGCGATCGTCAACCTCAAGGCCGGCGTCGCCGAACCCGCGGCCGACCGCTGGTCGCCGCAAATCACGATCGGCATGCCCGTGCTGATCCCCGAGGAATACGTTTCGGACCTGTCGGTGCGGCTGTCGCTGTACCGGCGGCTCGCCGATCTCGATACCGACGAGGAGCTCGACAATTTCGCCGCCGAGCTGCGTGACCGCTTTGGCGTGCTGCCGGACGAGGTGCGCTATCTGTTCAAGGTCGCGGCCATCAAGGGCTATTGCCGCAGGGCCAATGTCGAGAAGGTCGATGCCGGGCCCAAGGGCGCCGGCATCACCTTGCGCGACAACAAATTCGCGCGGCCGGACCGGTTGGTCTATTTCATCAGGCAGCACGGCCAGGCGGCGCGGGTGCGGCCGGACATGAAGGTGGTGTTCTTCCAGGACTGGGAGACGCCGGAAGAACGGCTGACCGGCACGACCGAGATTTTGCGCCAGCTCGCCAATCTCGCCGAGGATCGCAAGGCGGCGTAGATTCCGATCGGTTTCGTTACCGCCACGACGTCATGCTCGCGAACACGCCGTCACGCCGGATCAGGCCGTGGAAAAGCGCGGCCCCCAAATGCACGAGGAAGGTCGCGAAGAACAGGTAGGCGAGGTCAGTGTGGAGGTCGCGGAGCCAGGCATAGAGCGTCAAATCATGCGGCAGGATCGGTGGCAGTCGCAGCGGCCCGTAGAGGACGATCGGATAGCGTGCCGCCGACAGCATACCCCAGCCGACCAGCGGCATGATGAACATCAGCGCATAGAGGACGATGTGCGATGCCTTGGCGGCGAAGCGCTGCAGGGATGGAAGCATATCGGGTAATTCCGGCGGCGGATTGATGAGCCGGTTCACGATGCGGATCACGCACAATACAAAGATGGCTATTCCGAGCGGCCGGTGGATCGAGGCCAGAAGCTCGTAGCGTTTGGAGACCGTAGCGGCCATGCCCACGCCGATGAACAGCATCGCCACGATCATCGGCGCCATCAGCCAGTGCAGAAGCCGGGACGCAGCCGGGAAGCGTGCTTGGATGCTCATGACTTGCCCTCAGCTTGCACTTCCTGCGGCGTGACCGCGCTGGGCGGCTTTTCATGCTCCTCTTCGGCCCGCAGCGTGAACGAGCGCGCATAGGCCGCCGAGCGGGCGCTTAGCAACGGGTCGTCGGATGGCTCGATGCCGGCCGGCAGCACCAGCGGATCGTAGTTGATGGCGGTGCAGCGCCCACCGTTCTCGCTCGAGGCTTGATCGATTGTGATCGTGCCGGCGTCAATCTGCCGGCGGTCGGCGGGCCAGGGCCGTGTTGCGTCGTTCGTCGGGTCATCAGCCTGGCCGATTGTCACGATCAGCCGCCATTGCTGTGGATGCTGCGCGATTTGGACGATCAGGTCATCGAAGAGATAGTTCTCGTCTTCTGCCGCTGATGGCTCTGCACTGTCAGCCGCGGAGGGTTGCACCGGCACCGCGGACCAACGAACCGGTACGGAGGCGCCGCTTTCGTCGGTGAAGCGGAAGGCATTGAGGCTGTTGAAGGTGGAGTTTGCAAAACCGGAAGTGACTTGGCGCTCCTTGATTAACTGCAGCGCCCGCACGGTTTCCGGATGAGCGGCCAGGAACGCTTTCATTCTCGCCGGATCAGGCTTTCCGGTTGCCGGATCGGGGCTGGAGGCGAGCAATTGCTCGTAAAAGCCGCGCGCCGAGTTCACCGGGAAAACCGGAATGTTGTTCATGCCCGTGCGCCATTCCTCGCCGCCGGGCGGCAGGAAGCGCAGCGCCATGCTGCGCACGGTTGCGGGCTCATCCGTCTGAAAGGGCATGCCGCCGGCGAGCGCGAAGCGGCCAACCACGGGGACGCGGCCGGGCCTGAAGACAGCGGCTTTCGACAGTGCCGCTGCCTGTCCGCTGCTTTCGAACCAGCCGGTGACGCAAACTCCTTTCGCATGGTTGCGCCGGAAGCCCGCGTGGGTGCCGTTGGCATCCCGGAAAGCCGCCATCATCCGGTCCTGGGTCAACCGGACTGGCGAGAGCCAGCCGCCCGTGTAAGCAAACGCCCCGGCGACGCTCAGCATTACCGCACCGATAGCGCCCAGTCGGACGAGCACTCCGGCATTGTCTACTAGACCTGCTCCGAACCGAAATGGCTTCATAGATGGCTCCGCTGACCCTGTCCTTCTGGCCGTGCGATGACAATCTGACTACGACGGCTGTGCTCAGCAGACGTCGACGCGTCAGCATTCGACATCCGCCGGATGCCGCTTTCGCAGGCACTGCGAATTGTAATTGTTCGAGCAAAACGCCGTTTGACGGAGATTGCTGCGCTTGCACCTTCTTTGCCGTTTTATGGCCGCATGCCAAACCCACGACGCTCGGCAGCATCCGGGGAATGCTTCGTTTGGAATGCAAGCAGAAACGACCGGAATTTAATTTGGAGTCACGACGCCGCGCGGCGCGCTTCGTCGTACAACCGGCTGCGCCGCCGCCGGTATGGCGACCTTATTGGGCTCGGTTGCAGATTTGCGAACCCGCGCCTGCCTCCAGGAGTCGATGGGAATGACAATCCATTGGTTGATCGCATAGGCCGCAATCAGTGAAACAGCGATCAGCATATAGGGATAGGCCTGTGTTTGTCCGAGCGAACCCATGTGAGGCAGTTGCGTAATGGCGAACCCAAATCCGAGAATTGGCCAATGAACCAAGTAGAGCGGATAGGACAACTCGCCCAACCACCTGTCCCATTTGTGCCGGACCGAAAAATCGAACAGGGCCGGCAGCAAAAGCGCCACCAAGACGAAGAATTGATAGGGCTTGATGTCAACCCAGCGGGGATGCAGCGCAGCCAGCACAACGAGCAGCCCCATCAAGCAAGCCGATAACGCCGGACGGTGCAAGTTTCTTTTCTTCAGCAGCTCATACAAAAAATAGCTCAGCGAACCAAACAAGAAGAGACTTAATTCGAACGGAAAGAAGCGGCAGTCGGTAGCCGCGCTATAGTATCCCCGACCGTACGCTTCGAAACGCAGCCAGCTGCTTGCGAGAGCGACAACCGCGATCACCAGCACGTTTCGTCGCAGGATGAACGGGGCGATCGCATAAAATGCCAGTTCAATCGAAAGGCTCCAGGCCGGACCTATGATCGTGAATTGTGCGGCGTTTTGCGGCTGATCCAAAGCATGCAGCGAAAAGAACAATTCGCCGGATCGATAGATCAACAGGAACGCCCATTCCTGGCCGAGGATGAACAGGTTGGTCAGCACGGCGAACAACCATGTCCCGAGGCTCATGGTTGAACCTTCCACGACAAACGAATTCAGCGATACGGCGTTGCCTGTGAAGAGATAAAATAGTGCGGAGAGCAGTACGGTTGCGGCAAGCAGCGCCAGATAAGGCACGAAGATCTTCACCGCACGGTTGGAATAAAAGATCCAGTTTCCGTTGGCCGAGGCAGCATATTTGCCGCGCAGGATCAGCGCGATCAAAAACCCGGAGATCATGTAAAATATCTGG
>JBATYU010000581.1:0-7300 GCA_049674245.1 Bradyrhizobium sp.
ACCCCCGGGATGCCGCCTTCCAGCGAGCCTTCGGCCAGCGCCTGCATGCGGGCGCCGAGCTGGCCGAGCGGCCTGGAGATGCTGCGGCCGATGATCCAGGCGATACCGCCGGCAACCACGGCGATGCCGAGAGTGGCAAGCCCGAGCAGCCAGGCGATCGGGCTCAATTTGGTGTCGAGATCGTCGAGATAGGCGCCGGTGCCGAGATACATGTCAAAGCCGGGGACGGCGACGGCGTAGCCGATCTTGCGGACCGGCTTTTGTTCGCCGGGTTTGACATATTCATAAGTCAACTGGATCTCGCCGTTGGCCTTGACGCCATCCATTATTTCGCGGGACAGCTTCCTGCCGTTGGTGACTACGTCCATGCGGTTGGTGCCGATCAGCTTGGGATCGGGCGATAGCACGGTGATGGCGTCATAGGTGGTCCCGAACAAATAGCCGGTACCCTTGTCATAGGTCATCGAATTGGCGCGGCGGCCGAATTCGGCGATCGCGGCTTCCTTGGTGAGCTCGCCGGCATCGACCTGCCTTTTCAGTCCGGCCGCCATGTTGCGGGCCATTTCGACGATCGCCTTGGTCTGGTCGATGCGTGCTTCCAGCATCTCGCGCTGCATCAGATAGCCCGCGAGAACGCCCGCGACACAGAGGCCGAACAGCGTTACACCTACCAAAATGCCAAGTTTAGGGGTGATCTTCAGTTATTCAGTTTCACGGAGCCTCTCCGGGGGGATGCAAGCGCGATTGGCAGAGCGATTTGGCCCAAGATATAGTGAAAATCTTTACCGCTTGGTTACGATGTTTCCGCTGTTGAAGGCCGCGCGCGCTAGGCCCGGTTGGGCTTTGCGCGGAGTTCGTCTGATGCCTAAAGAACGGGCGGCGACATCCGTCGCGAGCCACAACCAAACACCGAATGTCAAATCGGGGGAGTGATAGAGAAATGTCGAAGTTCAGGGTGGTGACGCCGAAAGGCGCAAGCTTCACGATCGCCGGCGGCGGCTATGCCTATGAAAAGGAGGCGCTCGATCCGATCGACGCCGAGATCGTCGAGGCGCCGGCCAACGAGGCGGAATTCATCGCCGCCGCCCGGACCGCGGACGCCATCTACGCCAAGGGCATGCCGATCACCAAGACGATCATCGACGCGCTGGAAAACTGCAGGGTCATCACGCTCGGTACCGTCGGCGTCGACAGCGTGGACGTCAAGGCGGCCACCGCGCGCGGCATTCCCGTCACCAACGTGCCCGACACCTTTATCGAGGAAGTCGCCGACCATGCCATGATGCTGCTGCTCGCGGGCTTTCGCCGGCTGGTCGAGCAGGACAGGATGGTTCGGGAAGGCCGCTGGACCGAGGGCCGCCCGGCGCTGCTGAAAATCCCCCGGCTGATGGGCCAGACGCTCGGCTTCGTCTCGTTCGGGCGGGTGGCGCGCGCGGTGGCCAAGCGCGCAGCGCCCTTCGGCCTGCGGCTGATGGCCTATGATCCATTCATCCAGGAGACACTGATTTCAGAGCACGGCGTGCTGCCGGCAACGTTATCCGAAGTCCTGTCGCAATCGGATTTCGTGTCGATGCATGCCCCGGCGCGCCCCGAGGTGCACCACATGCTGACCGAGAAGCATTTCAGGCAGATGAAAAACAGCGCGATCTTCATCAATACCGGCCGCGGCCCGACCGTGGACGAGGACGCGCTGATCAAGGCGCTGCAGGAAGGCTGGATCGCGCATGCCGCGCTCGACGTCCTGGAGAAGGAGCCGCCATCTCACAACAATCCGATGCTGCGGATGGACAATGTCACGCTGACCGCACATGTCGCCTCGGCCTCGGCGCGCTTCGACGAGGCACGCAAGCGCCGCGTCGGCTATGAACTGTCGTTGGTGCTGTCGGGCATGTGGCCGGTAAGCTGCGTCAACCCCTCTGTCCTGCAAGATACCAAGCTGCGACGCTGGCAGCCGGTCAGCATGGACCGCGGCCCGAACAGCTAGGGTTTGATGAGGTTAGGTTGAAGCAGAAGTGGACCACTTCTCCCTCTCCCCGCATCCGCCTTCGCCCCGAAGGCGGGCTTCGGCGGACAAGAGCGGGGAGAGGTGATGGACCGCCCGCGCCATGAGGAAAACGGTCAGCCGGCCGGCGTCATGACGACACCCTTGTCCTTGGGCCAGCGCAAGCGCCATGCGAACGCGATGTCCCTGACCTCGCCGGGCTTCGCCTCGAATGCCCATTCGAGCACCCCGCGCTTGTCATGCACGTTGGTCGTGGTCGGTGGCGTCGTCGAGGCCAGCATCTCGACCACGATGTCCTCGTTCTCGCTGACCGGCAATTGATCCGAGATCGCGACCTTGATCGGGAAATCATGGCCGTTGCGCAACGTCGTCTTGAACGCGCGCTCGTCGGTCTTGGATGTCGTCACGATCAGGCCGGCCGACCCCTCGTTGCGCTTGACCACCGCGCGCTCGATCTTGACCTTGTCGTCGGCGCCGAAGCCGAGCCGAACCGTTTCATCCTTGCCGGCCGCGGCCATCTTGCCACGGCCGACAAACGCCCCGTCGCGATAGATCGCGACCCGGCCCGGCAACAGCGGCGCGTCCTCGCTTTGCACGAAGCTTGCTTCTAGGAACGCGGTCGGATCGGCGACCGGCGCGGAGCGGATGACGAGATCGGGCGCGATCGTCGCGGTGGAAATGCGCAAGGCCTTGGCGCCCTCGCTGGCGCCCACGCTGACGCGCCCCGGAATTTTGAATGTCACCTGGAAGCCGCCGATTTCTGCGGCGGCCTCTTGCTCCTCGGCGCGTTTGGCGAAGGACTCAGACTGCCGGGCCGTCGGCGCCGCCATCGAGCGGGGCTCCGCCACATCCGCAGTCGCACCCAAGGGCAGCGAACGCGGGGGTTGCGGATATTGCACGACCAGGGAATTCAAATCGGGCGCGCTGCCGCCGCGGGCGATCCGGACGGTCGAGACGCCAAGCGCGACGTTGGACCAGTCCTCACCGGTGGTTTGCGTGATTTCGGCACGGCGCACCAGCTCAAGCGCCGGCTTGCGGTCCTTGGCTCCGGTGTCGAGACGCGCATCGTAAAGTGGCGTCCAGCGCGCGTTCCGCACCGCGTAGGTCACATGCAGCGTCGTTTTGGTCGCGGCCGCGGCTGCGAGATCGATCCGGACCTCGAGCTTGCTCGGCGGCTTGATGGCGCGATCCGATTCGAACCTGGCTATCTCTCGGTCGAGGTCGCGCTGCTTGCGCTGCGCGTCGCGGATCGCGGCGTCCGCGCTCGCGACTTCGTCTGCGACCGCCGCGAACGCTGCGCGCCACTCGGGGATCGGACGCGCCTCGCCCTTCTCGCCAATTCCCGCCGGAGAGGTTTCCGCAAAACGCTCGGCGAATTTGCGGCGCGCCGCGGCGGCGGCAATCGCACCGTCGAAATTGGCGCGCTCGTCCCTCAAGGCTTCGATGCGCTTGTCGATTTCGGACTGGTTCACCGGTGGCGCGGCGCGCGGCGGCCGGACGTCGATCGCGCCAATGGTGAGTTTTGCTGCCGCCTCACCCTCGACCCGCAGCGAGGATAGATCGAGCGTCAGCGGGAAATCCTTCGCCACCACCGTGGTGTCGCCCGCGGGCAGATCGAATGTAATGACGCGCGTGACGCTGGCGCCATCGGGATAGACGGTGACGGCGTCGACCGTCGAATTGGCGTCGACATCGGCCGCCCGTGCCGGCACTGCGGCAAGCGCGGCAACGACAACCAGGCTGGTCGTGACGAGACTGTTCGCAATCGTTCGCATTGACTTCCCTCCGGCAAATATCTCGCGCATCGCGCGCAACCCATCGACCGGTGGTTCGACCACGCGAGAAATGTCGCATCACCAGTTGCGGTTAGACGCGCCGATCAAGCAACCGGTTCGATTGAGGTAACCCTAAGGCGCCGCCACGGCGGGGCCGGGGCGCGCGGCGTCACGCCGCCGAGATGAAATGTCGCAGCCGAGGTGAACGAAAACGGCAGCGTGGCGATCGGTCGCCGCGCTGCCGATGACCGGCTGAAGCCGAACGAAACTCAGCTATAGATTTCGAACAGGCCGGCGCCGCCCTGCCCGCCGCCGATGCACATCGTCACCACGCCCCATTTGGCCTTGCGCCGACGGCCCTCCTGCAGGATGTGGCCGGTCAGCCGCGCGCCGGTCATCCCGAACGGGTGGCCGATGGCGATCGAGCCGCCATTGACGTTATATATTTCAGGATCGATGCCGAGCTGGTCGCGCGAGTAGAGGCACTGGCTGGCAAAGGCCTCGTTGAGCTCCCAGATGTCGATATCGTCGATCTTCATGCCGGTGCGCTTCAAGAGCTTCGGCACGGCGTAGATCGGGCCGATGCCCATCTCGTCCGGCTCGCAGCCCGCCGACGCCCAGGCAACGAAGCGGCCCATCGGCTGCAGGCCGCGCTTTTCCGCGTCCTTCGCTTCCATCAGCACCACGGCCGCCGCGCCGTCCGACAACTGGCTGGCGTTGCCGGCGGTGACGTACTTGCCGGGACCCTTCACCGGCTCGAGCTTGGCGAGACCCTCCTTCGTGGTATCGGGCCGGTTGCACTCGTCACGATCGACGACGTAGTCGACGATGCTCTCGGCCTTGGTCGCCTTGTCGACCACCTTCATCTTGGTCTTCATCGGGACGATCTCGTCCTTGAACTTGTGGGCCTGCTGGGCTGCCGCCATCCGGCGCTGCGATTCCAGCGAATATTCGTCCTGGTATTCGCGGCTCACCTTGTAGCGCTCGGCGACGATATCAGCGGTGTCGATCATCGCCATAAAGATGTCGGGCGCGGTCTTGAGCAAGTCCGGATCGATCGATTCCTTCGGCGACCCGCCGTTTGGGATCGAGATGCTCTCGACGCCACCGGCGACGATGCAATCGGCGCCGTCCGATCGGATCGAGTTGGCCGCCATCGCGATGGTCTGCAAGCCCGACGAGCAGAACCGGTTCACCGACACGCCGGCCGTCGATTTCGGCAGGCCCGCGAGCAGCGCGGCCTGGCGACCGATATTGGGCGCGCCGTGCGCGCAATTGCCGAGATAGCAATCCTCGACATATTCCTTGTCGACGCCGGCGCGCGCAACCGCATGCTTGATCGCATGGGCCGCCAAGGACATCGGTGGCGTGATGTTGAACCCACCGCGATTGGATTTCGCCAAACCGGTACGCGCATAGGAAACGATTACCGCCTCACGCATTCTTTCCTCCCTTTGAGATGGTCGATCATGGCTCGTGAAAGCCGTTATCGTACACATCTCTCGGGGAAGGCAACAAAATATAGCTCGCTGCGACCCCCGATCTGCGGCAGAGGCAGGCCCGACCTGCGAATACAGGGGTTTTGGATGACAATCATACGCCAATCGCCACCGGCTGGTGGGGCCACTGCGGCATTTGGGGCCGCCTCATGCGGCAAAACGCGCCACAGCGAAGTCCGTCTTCAATTCAGGCATTGTTGATATGGGTCAACTTGGCGGCTACCTTCGTTGCAGATTTAAACATCAATAGTTAGTTCGGCAATGACGAGGAGACGGAAATGCTCATACGCAAAGGATTGCTTTCCTCGGCTGGCCGCAACAGCGTCATGGCGATGATTGCGGTGCTCGTTGTCGCGATGGGTGGGCCGCCGCTGGCCATTGCCGGCTCGGCAGCTCCCGCGTCGAAGGCCGTCTCTGCCGCCACGGCGTCCAGCGATGCCACGGATTTCAGTGCGGTCCGCCGTCGACGCTACCATCGTGGAGGCAATGCTGCGGCGCTCGCTATCTTCGGGATGGCGATTGGAACCATCGGCGCCATCGCCGCCCAGCAACAGCGCGAGGACTACTACTACAATTATGGCTATGGGCCCAGCTATTACGGCGGCGGACCTTACTATTACGGCGGCGGGCCAGATCCATATGATGGCCGCCGCCATTACTACGCGCCCTACTAGGGTATCCAGACCGCACCTCAAGAAAAGAGGAGTTAGATCATGATCCGCCCAATCAGATCATGATCTAGAAGACCAGCACCTTGGCCTGCCTCACCTGCGGCAGCGCCTGCACCTTGGCCAAAACCTCTGATGGCACCGCGCCGTCGATCTCGACCAGCGCGATGGCGTCACCGCCCTGCTTGGTGCGGCCGAGATGAAAGGTGGCGATGTTGATCCTGGCGTCGCCGAGGATGCCCGCGAAGTGACCGATGAAGCCCGGCTTGTCCTCGTTGGTGACGTAGATCATCGATTTGCCGAATTCGGCGTCGACCCGGATGCCCTTGATATCCACCAGCCGCGGCTTGCCGTCGTGATAGACCGTGCCGGAGACCGAGCGCTCCTGCCGTTCCGTCGTCACCGTCACGGTGATCAGGCTTTCATAATCGCTCTGCGCCGCGCGTGTCACCTCCTCGACCACCATGCCGCGTTCCTTGGCCACCACCGGCGCCGAGACGACATTGACGTCGCCCAGCATCGGCCGCAGCAGGCCCGACAGCACCGCCGAGGTCAGCGCCTTGATCTTCATCTCCGCGACGTGCCCCTCATAGGTGATCTGGACCTTGAGGATTCCGGTTTCGGTGAGCTGGCCCGCAAACGAGCCAAGCTTTTCGGCGAGCTCGATGAACGGCCGCAGCTTTGGCGCCTCTTCCGCCGTGATCGACGGGAAGTTGACCGCGTTCGAGATCGCGCCGGAGAGCAGGTAGTCCGACATCTGCTCGGCGACCTGCAGCGCGACATTTTCCTGCGCCTCGGTGGTGGCGGCGCCCAGATGCGGCGTGCAGATCACATTGGGATGGCCGAACAGCACGTTTGAGGTGGCCGGCTCCTCGACGAACACATCGAACGCCGCGCCCGCGACATGCTTGGCGTTGAGCGCATCGACCAGCGCCTGCTCGTCGACCAGGCCGCCGCGCGCGCAATTGATGATGCGCACGCCTTTTTTCATTTTCGCAAGCGCCGCCGCATCGATGATGTTCCTGGTCTTCTCGGTGAGTGGCGTGTGCAGCGTGATGAAATCGGCGCGCTTGAAGAGATCGTCGAGATCGACCTTCTCGACGCCGATATCCTTGGCGCGCTCCGGCGACAGGAACGGGTCGAACGCAATCACCCGCATGTGCAGGCCCTGCGCGCGATTGGCGACGATCGAGCCGATATTGCCGCAGCCGATCACGCCCAGCACTTTTCCGGTGATCTCGACGCCCATGAAGCGGTTCTTCTCCCACTTGCCGGCTTGCGTGGAGGCGTCGGCCTGCGGAATTTCGCGCGCTAGCGCCAGCATCAGCGTGATGGCGTGTTCGGCGGTCGTGATCG
>JBATYU010000582.1:0-3674 GCA_049674245.1 Bradyrhizobium sp.
CAGGTTGAGTTGTCGCGCGCAAGCGCCGCTCGAAGCTTTTCGCCCTGCCCATCCAAAACCGCCCCTGCGCCGACGCCAGACGATGCTGGCTATTGTTTCACTATTTTGTGAGCCGTTAAGCACCTCAAGAATATTGCTAAAAAGTCACACTCAAAAGATTTTCGGCGAAACTAACCTGGCTTATTTCTTCTCCGGCTCATCTGTTTTCTTCTCAGGCTCGTCGGTGTCGTCAGGATCCTTTGGCAGCTGATGCGCGATACCCTTGTGGCAATCGATACAGGTCAAACCGGCCTTGAAGCCGTCCTGCATCATTTTTGCAGCCTCGGGCTTCTGCTTGTGGGGGTCCATCGATTGGACCGCATGACAGTTGCGGCACTCTCGCGAGTCCGTCGACTTCATATCCGCCCATACATGCTCGGCAAGCTCGAGCCGGTGCGCTTCAAATTTTTCGCGGGTATCGATCGTGCCGAGGATCTTATGCAGCACTTCGTTGGAAGCCTCGATCTTCCGCTTGATCTTGTAGATCCACGGGTGCGGCACGTGGCAATCCGGGCAGGTCGCGCGAACGCCAGACCTGTTTGCCCAATGGATGGTGCGCTGCAGCTCCGGATATGCGTTGTCGCGCATCTCGTGGCAGGAGATGCAGAACGATTCAGTGTTGGTCAGTTCCAACGCCCAGTTGAAGCCGCCCCAAAACAGCACGCCGACCACCACGCCCGCGGCCACCAAAACGCTCCAGGCCATCGAGGAGGGGCGCCAAAGAAAAGACCAGACCCGCTTGATCCACCCGTTCTTGCTTGTGCCAGAATCAGTCATACAGCCCCCTAAGACTATTTTTTAGAGATATCGCGATCGCCTCGCCCTTGTCGTGGTCATCCCAAGTTCAATGACGCTCCCAGTCAGCGTCGCTTGCATTGCAAAACAACTCGCACCTATGCATTGCATTGTGCACAAGTGCGATGATGTCGACCGCGGAAAGCAAACAAAGCCGCCCGCAGCTTAGACGTGAAGCTTCAACACAGCTTCGGATTCCGCAAAATTACGCTATTTCTTCTTTTCCGGCAGCTTGAAACCGTTCGCCTTGAATGCGGCCCCTAACGGTTTCAGCGCGCCTCCACCGGCAGGATTTTGATGGCACGCACCACACGGCTTTCCGGTCTGGGCCGAGAACTCCGGCTTTGCCTGCGCCGAACGGGGAGCGGCGACTACTAAGGCCGATCCGACCGTCAAGGCTGCGACGATGGCCCCCAGCACTTTCAAGTTCATTTTTTCATCTCCGTTGATTGCAGCGAACATTTAACTATTACTCTTATTTTTATGCGGATCAATTGACCTCGATCAACCGCATCGCGAAAGGCCCGATCTATTTCAGCCTCTCTTGCTTAATGGCCGCAGGATATCCGAGCTCGACGCGAAAGCCCTCCCGCTGCAAGCTCCTTAGTCCTTACCTGCTATCCAATCGAGAATCTTGGTGGACGGCACTGTCTTCTTTGGCAAGTGGGGATTCAACGTGCCGGCGATGGCACTCCAGCCTTTCTTGATTATCTCCTGGGCAAATTGCTTCGCCTCGGCTTCTGTCTTGAATCTGCGAGTCGCGCGTACGCAGCGCTCTTCGTTCTCGCCCTTGGGAGTGATATTCGAGCGATAGGAAACGTACCAAATGTCCGACTCAGTCAAAGGCTTGGCCTCCAAAAGGGCCCATGTCTTCCTGCGAGATCGAGAGCTAGTCACCGACATGTGCCCAATGCTCCAATTTTGGATAAGCGTAGCGCCTTCGGAGCGCCCCTTCTTTGAGCCAAATCAAGATCGTAGGAATTTGGGTCCCCATCCGCTGGACTTCGAGGGGCGCAATCGTCATGAGCAGCAGGCAGTTGCCGCAGCGCGGCACTTTTGCTGGTGCATCTGAGCATGCTGACATTTGACTTGAATCAACGTCGGATGCATTTCTGCCACTACGCTAGCCTTGCCTCCCATCTTCTGGACGAGCTACCGGGAAGAGGCAGGCAGAATCAAGGAAGGGCATTTACATGAGGCGTCGACTGCTAGTTTTGGGCGGGGCTTTGTTTCTGGCGATCGGAGGGACGATCGGCGAGGAGATGATAAGCTCTTCCGGCAAGGTCTGCGCGGCCCAGGCAAAGGCTAGCTTTTCAGAAGACGTATTGCCGATCTTCGTCGGCCGCTGTTTCAGTTGCCATCAGCCTGGCGGGCAAGGAAATGAAAAGAGCGGGCTGGATCTCAGTACCTACGAAGGAGTCATGAAGGGCACGAAGATGGGCAAGATGGTGATCCCGGGCGATCCGGAAGGCAGTAATCTGATGTGGCTTCTGGACTGGCGCGGCGCTCCCGAAACGCATATGCCTCTCGGCAAGAAGAAGCTCTCAATCTGCGACCGCGACGCCATTCGGGCCTGGATCCGCGAGGGAGCGAAGAACAACTGACAGGCCGGGAATCGGTTCTAACCGAGAAAGGGAGAAGTCATGTCGCGCCGAACCATTATTTCGCTTGCTGCTTCTGTCATCGTCGCTACGGCATCGATCGCGATGGTTTCGACGGACGCCTTCGCACATAAAAAAGCCGTTCATCACCGCGCGGCGGCCGTACCTCCCGCCGCGGCGCCGGTAGTCGTCACTACAAATGGGCCTGTTGCCGACGGAATCCCGCGCTGCATTGACTCGGTCATCTTCTATCCCTACCCGCCCTGCTACTAGGGATTTGTGGCCAAGGATTTCGATCGCGGGCGGGCAGCCGATCTGAAAGACATGCGATGCCTTCCGGCTTCGAAAAATATTCAAGGCTCAACGTACCCCGGTATACCAGCTACCCTACCGCGCCGCATTTTTCGGCGCATTTTCCTGCTGCAACCTATCGCGAATGGCTCGCGGCGCTCGACCCGATCGAGCCGATCTCGCTGTATCTGCACGTGCCGTTCTGCAAGCAGATGTGCTGGTATTGCGGCTGCAACATGACGCTCGCGGCACGCTATTCGCCTGTCGCCACGTATATTCGGCATATGCTTGCAGAAATCGAGCTGATCGCCGACGCGCTTCCGGCACTGATGCCGGTCTCGCACCTTCACTTCGGCGGCGGCACGCCGACGGTGCTGGAATCCGACGATCTTGCCGCCATCATGGCGCATCTTTCCGAGCGCTTTCGGCTGCTGCCCGATGCGGAAATTGCCATTGAGAGCGATCCACGCACGCTTTCCGATGCGATGATTCAACAGATTGGCTTGCTTGGCTTCAACCGCGCCAGCTTCGGCGTGCAGGAATTCGATCCGAACGTGCAGGCCGCCATCAATCGGATCCAGCCGCCGGAAATGGTCGAGCGCGCGACCTGGGGTCTTCGGGCTGCCGGCGTGCCAAACATCAATTTCGACCTGATCTACGGGCTACCGCATCAAACCGCGGCGGCGCTGTGCCGAACCGTCGAGCAATGCGTCGCAATGGAGCCAGACCGCATCGCGCTGTTCGGCTATGCGCACGTGCCATGGGTCGCCAAGAATCAGCGCATGATCGATGACGGCAGTCTCCCCACCACGTCGGAGCGCGCTGCGCAAGCCCGGGCCGCCGCCGCGACGCTGGTAGCGAACGGCTACATCCGGGTCGGCATCGACCATTTTGCGCGACCTGGCGACAGTCTCGCCATTGCCGCGGCCGAGGGACGCCTGCATCGCA
>JBATYU010000583.1:0-7093 GCA_049674245.1 Bradyrhizobium sp.
ATGTCGACGCCGCGCAGCATGCGGTCGCGGGCATCGACGCCGAATTTGACTTCTTTGGCTGACATATTTGGTTTCCCTGAGTTGAAATTCTCTCACCCTTGGGGGAGGCGCCGGCAGGCGCTCCTCAGGGTGAGCGTGTGCGGCGTTGGATTAGGCGGCCTTCTTCTTGCTGGCCGGGACGTCGGTGAGCACGCCCATGATGTCGCTCTCCTTCATGATCAACAGCTCCTGGCCGTCGATCTTGACCTCGGTGCCCGACCACTTGCCGAACAGCACGCGGTCGCCGACCTGGATGTCGATCGGGATCAGCTTGCCGCTCTCGTCGCGGCCGCCGGGGCCAACGGCAGTGACTTCGCCTTGCGAGGGCTTTTCCTTGGCAGTGTCGGGAATGATGATGCCGCCTGAGGTCTTCTCTTCGGCGTCGATGCGCTTGACCACGACGCGGTCGTGAAGCGGACGGAATTTCATGCAGTCCTCCTAAACTTTTCCAGATGTTATCGAATTTTGGGTGTTGGCAGTCTCGACCAGCGAGTGCCAGCCGATGCCAAGCTGATTTAAGACAGAGCTGTGCGGGGAGCAAGGGCCTCTAGCAGAAAAATTGGCACTCCAATACGGCGCCTGCCAGAATCGTTGGTGTTCGTTAATTCGCCCGAACGGATCGCGAAGCCCGTATTAGCACGTGCCGTAAGCTGCTGCTAACGCACCAATTTTCAACAATCCGTTAAACATTTAGGCTTGTGATGGGTTGGTATCGTGCGTCACATTTCTCTCATGTGAGCGCATCTCCGCCGGGGTGGCTCCGGCAGGCAGCCACCACGTGAATGCGCTCCTTAAATGGAGGTTGGCATGGTTTCGCGGGCTGGGGTTGTTTCCGACGATTTCCGGAAGCAGGTGCTAGGTTACGGGCTGACGACGGCGCAAATTCTCTATCGGATGCCGGATCATCCCTCGCTGCTACAAACTTACGTCTGGCAGAACTACGATCTGTGCCCGAAATTTCCGGAATTGTTCAAGTTTCTTGCTTTCTGGCAGCAGAAGCTCGAAGGCCCGCTGTATTCGGTTCAGGTCGCGCATTCGAATTTGGTGAGGCCTGCCGAGATCAAGGCCGTCGACGGGGTTTTTCGGCTGCATTGAACAAGTAGTTTGTAGGTCTGTAGGGTGGGCAAAGGCGCTTTGCGCCGTGCCCACCAAGTCTGCCACCGATGCAAGTTGGTGGGCTCGCTTCGCTTAGCCCACCCTACGAACCGCGAATTGTGCTAACGCTTCTCTCTCAAAGATGAGGGAGAACGTCGATGGCCAGACGGAAGCCGAAATCGCGCGCCGCCGCGAAGACCGCCGCGCTGAAAAAATCACCCCCGCGAAAAACCGCAAAACCTTCGGCGCGAAAGCCGATCAAGGCCAAGCGTGCATCGCCGGCCGCAAAACCAAAGGCGCGCCCCAGGCAGCGTATCGCGATCAGCCATCACCGCGAGGAGGATTTCAAGGCCGACGGCTTGCGCGCCTATGCGAAGTACCGCGATCTCGGCATTGCCGACGCGAGCCATGGTCTGGCGCGGGCGCATGTGATCCGGCTGATCGGGCCGTGCAATCCGGCCGAAGTGTCAAAGCTGCACTTCCATGACGTCGAATTCCAGATGGTCTATGTCCTCAAGGGCTGGGTGAAGACCTACATGGAAGGGCATGGCGAGACCTTGATGAAACAAGGTAGCGCCTGGACCCAGCCGCCGCGCATCAAGCATCTGATCATGGACTATTCCGACGACGTCGAATTGCTCGAGGTGATCCTTCCGGCCGATTTCAAGACGAAAGAGCTGACGGCGTAACCGTCATTCCGGGGCGCGCATGCGTGCTTCACCGTCATTGCGAGCCAACGGGTCGCGCGAATGCGCGCCCGATGACAGGCTCCGCGAAGCAATCCATTACTCCGCGGGCGCAAGTGGCAAGCATGGATTGCTTCGTCGCTGCGCTCCTCGCAATGACGGCTAACTGAGAACCCCGACGATCGCGCCCATCAGGCAGGTCGTGATCGTGCCCGAGACGATCGATTTCAGCCCGAGCGAATTGATTTCCCCGCGGCGCTCCGGCGCCATGGTGCCGAGGCCACCGATCATGATGCCGAGGCTGCCGAAATTGGCAAAGCCGCACATCGCATAAAGCATGATCAGCCGCGAGCGGAGATCGAGCGCGTCGGGGCCGAGCTTGGAGAGATCGACATAGGCGATGAGCTCGTTCAGCACGGTCTTGGTGCCCATCAGGCTGCCGGCCGTGATCGCCTGCGGCCAGGGCAGGCCCATCAGCCAGCACACCGGCGCCATCGCGTCACCGAGGATCCGTTGCAACGAGATGCGCTGCTCCCCAATATCGGGCAACAGCCCGAGGACGGCGTTGGCGAGATGGACCAGCGCCACCAGCACGATCAGCATCGCGACGATATTGAGGAGAAGCTCGAGCCCGGCCGTGGTGCCCTTGACGATCGCATCCATGGTGGAGGACGCGTGCAGTTCGGGATCGACCAGCGCGCCGCCGGTGCGCTGGTCCGAAGTCTCCGGCACCATGACCAGGCTGATCAGGATCGCCGCCGGCGCGCCGAGCACGGATGCAATCACGAAATGCGCCGCGGCGTCCGGGATCAGCGGCGCCAGCAGCGTCGCGTAGAGCACCAGCACGGTGCCGGCGATCCCCGCCATGCCGCCGGTCATGACCAGGAACAATTCGCTGCGCGTCATCTGCGCCAGATAAGGGCGGACGAACAGCGGCGCTTCCACCATGCCGAGGAAAATGTTCGCGGCGGTGGAAAGGCCGACCGCGCCGCCGACGCCGAGCGTGCGCTCCAATAGCCACGCCATGCCACGTACAACCGGCGGCAGCACGCGCCAGTAGAACAACAGCGTGGTGAGCACGCTCATGACGAGCACGATCGGCAGCGCCTGGAATGCCAGGATGAAATCCGCACCGGGCGCCTTGAGATCGAAGGGGAGGGCGCCGCCGCCGAGGTAACCGAACACGAACGAGGTGCCAGCCCGCGAAGCGGAAGAAATCGCCCCGACCGCATCGTTGATGGCGCCGAACGCGTGCGCGACCAATGGCAGCTTGATCAGCACGATGGCGGTCACGAGCGTGACGGCGAGGCCGACCGCGGTCTGTCTCATGGAAACGGCGCGGCGGTTCTCGCTCATGCCCCACGCGATCGCGAGCAACGCGAAGACGCCGAACGCCGACTGCAACTGCAGCATGAAGCCCCACTCATGACGGCGTTATGCGAGGCGCCGCCTAGCCCCGTCCGACGAACGGCATCTTCGACGCCATCACCGTCATGAACAGCACGTTGGCGTCGAGCGGCAAGGTCGCCATGTAGGCGACCGCATCGCCGACTGCCTTCGCATCCATCCGCGGCTCCGGTATCTTGCGGCCGTCGGGCTGCAACACCCCGTCGACCATGCGGTCCGTCATCGGGGTTGCGGCATTGCCGATGTCGATCTGCCCGACCGCGATGTCGTAGGCGCGGCCGTCAAGGTTGGTCGCCTTGGTAAGACCGGTGATGGCATGCTTGGTCGAGGTATAGGCTGCGGAAAACGGCCGCGGCGCGTGCGCCGAGATCGAGCCGTTGTTGATGATGCGGCCGCCGCGCGGGGTCTGGTCCTTCATGATCCGGAACGCATGCTGGGTGCACAGGAACGGCGCGGTGAGATTGGTATTCACCACCGCCTGCCACTGCGCGAGGCTGAGGTCCTCAAAATTCACCGGCGGCGCGCCCATGCCGGCATTGTTGAAGAGCACATCGAGCCGGCCGTAAGTGTCCATCACCTTGGCGAACAGGGCGGCGATCGAGCCGGGATCGGTCATGTCGGCGGAAACGGCCAAGCTCTTGCCGATGTTGTCGCCGAGCTTTTTGGTCTCCTCCAGCTTCTCCATGCGCCGCCCGGCCAGCACCACGGTAAATCCGGCCCGCATCAGCGCCAGCGATGCCGCCCGTCCGACGCCGGTGCCCGCGCCGGTCACCACGGCGATCCTTGCTGCTGCTTCGGCCATTTTGTTTCCTCGCTGCTACTTCTTCGTTTCGGTTTCATTCTTGTAGGGCGGTCTCGGAATGTTCCGATGCGCCGCACGCAGGGCCGCCGACCAGCGCGAGCGCAGATCGTGGAAATAGGGCTCGCCCGCCTCGATGCGGTGATTGAGATCGGCCTCGCAGGCATCCGCGCGCACCACCAGCACGTCGATCGGCAACCCAACGCCGAGGTTGGAGCGCATCGTCGAATCCATCGAGATCAAACCGGTCTTCAGCGCATCATACAGCTCGACGTCGTAATGCATGGCGCGATCGAGCACCGGCTTGCCGTATTTGTGCTCGCCGATCTGCAGGTATGGCGTGTCGGTGGTGCACTCGATGAAATTGCCGGCGGTGTAGACCATGAACAGCCGCATCCGCGAGCCCGTGATCTGGCCGCCGAACAGGAACGACACGTCAAAACTGACATCCTCCGACTGCAGCGCGGGGCCTTCGGTCGCATGCACCGCGCGAATGGCCCGGCCGATGCGCTGCGCCGCCTGGAACATGGTCGGCGCATTCATCAGCGTCTCGAGCTCGCCGCTGTCCGGATCCTCAAGCCCCTCGGTCAAGGTCGACAGCACCGACTGGCTGATGGCGAGATTGCCGGCGCTCGCGATCGCCATGATGCGCTCGCCGGGCTTACTGAAGATGTGGAGCTTGCGGAAGGTCGAGACGTTGTCGAGGCCGGCATTGGTGCGGGTGTCGGCGATCATGACCAGCCCGTCACGCACCAGAATTCCGCAACAATAGGTCATTCCCGGTATCCTCGAACACGACGGCGCAGAATTACTAGCTAATTTCGCGGTGTCATCCAACCCCAATTCCCTTATGGCGCGGCATTCGGCGAACGGCTAGAAAACCAAAGCTCATGGCTCGATTTCAGCGCGGGCAGGATGCGGCCAAGAAACCGCCGACAGACCGCCAAGAGACCGCTTCCGTGGATGAGGGATTTCTGGGAGGCCGAAATGGGTGCCGGCCGGTGGCCTGGGGCGCTGGAAGCGTCCGCTGCGTTGCTTTGCGTCGTGCTGCTGGCGGCAACGCCGGCGGCCGCGCAAAAAAAAGGCGGCACGCTAAAACTCTATCACAACGACAATCCGCCCTCGACCTCGCTGCACGAGGAATCCACGATCGCGTCGGTGACGCCATTTGCTTCTATCTTCAACAATCTCGTCGTGTTCGATCCGGCCAGGGTCCATGAGAGCCTGGAGACCGTGATTCCTGATCTCGCCGAAAGCTGGTCCTGGGATTCCACCAACACCAAACTAAGCTTCAAGCTGCGGGCTGGCGTGAAATGGCATGACGGTCAGCCGTTCACCGCGAAGGACGTTCAGTGCACCTGGCGGATGCTGATCGGCAAGGGCGACACCCAGGACTTTCACCGCAACCCGCGCAAGGTCTGGTACTCGAAGCTGCAGGACGTCACGATCAACGGCGATTACGAGGCGACCTTCGAGCTGAGCGAGCCGCAGCCCAGCCTGCCGGTGCTGCTTGCGAGCGCGTTTTCCCCGGTCTATCCCTGCCACGTCCCGCAAGCCGTCATGCGCACGAGGCCGATCGGCACCGGACCGTTCAAGCTGGTCGATTTCAAGCGCGGCGATTCCATCCGGCTGGTTCGCAATCCCGATTACTGGAAAAAAGACAGGCCCTATCTCGACGAGATCACCTTTCGCGTGATCGACAGCCGCGCCACGCGGATGCTGGCTTTTTCGACCGGCGATTTCGATATCACCTTTCCTTCCGAGGTTACCGTCACCCTGATGCGGGACGTCAAGGCGCGCTCTCCGGACGCCATCTGCGAGATCACGAACTCAGGAACGCAAATCAATCTGATGGTGAACCGCGTCAATCCGCCGTTCGACAATCCGGACATTCGCAAAGCGATGTCGCTGGCGATCGATCGCAAACCGTTCAATACGATTCTGATGGAAGGCCAGGGGCTGCTCGGCGGCGCCATGCTGCCCAAGCCGGTGGGCGAATGGGGGATGCCGCCGGATATGGTGTCGCAGCTTACGGGATATGGCCCGGACAGCGAAAACAACATCGCGCAAGCGCAGGCGATCATGCAGAAGCTCGGCTATAGCGATGCGAAGCCGCTCGCCATCAAGATTCAGACCCGCAATCTTGCGACCTATCGCGACCCCGCCGTGATCCTGGTCGACCAGCTCAAGAAGATCTACATCGCGGGTGAACTGGATATTCTCGACACCCCGCGATGGTACGCACGGCTCGCCAAGAAGGATTACACGATCGGGCTCAACGTCACCGGCGTTTCCGTCGACGATCCCGACGGCAACATCGTCGAGAACTATTCCTGCAAATCCGAGCGCAATTATACCCAGTACTGCAACGCCGACGTCGACAAGCTACTCGCGGCGCAATCGCGCGAACTGGACCGGGAGAAGCGGACCAAAATCGTCTGGGAGATCGAGCGTCTGCTGGTCGACGACGCCGCGCGTCCCAGCATCCTGTTCGGCGCGCTCGGCAATTGCTGGCAGCCTTACGTGAAGAATTTCCACCCGCACGACAACAGCCAGTATAACAATCTGCGCTTCGAGGACGTCTGGCTGGATAAGTGACGGCTCATGTCGTCCCGGCGAAAGCCTGGACCCATAACCACCAGCTTTATTTGTTTAGCGAAGTCGTCAACCACCCTCGGGAATTAAGAGGGCGCAGGGAACGCCGGATTGCGCGCCGCAACCGCAGCCTCGCGCGCGAAATGAAAAGCACACGCGCAAAGTCACCACAGGTACACCGCGTCAATCCGGCATTCCCTGCGCGATGGTTTTACGGTTTCCTTCGTGCTCCCCGGTGACCGGGCTCTCTTGCCACCGTCGTTTCCGCGGAAAAACCGGACGTTGACGCAAACCGTCCGTGCAGCTACTTATAGCGCTTAAAGTAGTGGGAAGGCGCCGGATGAGCAAGTTGGATCGAACGCTAGGGTTTTATCGCGTTGAGGTGGGCGTCGAGCAGGTCAACGACCCAGGCCAGGAAACGTTCGGCACCGACGCCGCCTGCCTCTGCCGCGGCGCTCAGCAACAGCGCATC
>JBATYU010000584.1:0-2462 GCA_049674245.1 Bradyrhizobium sp.
GTTGCCTCAAATGCGGTGCGGAATGAGTTTGGGAAATTGGCTCGTCACCGAATTTAGGGTGACCTCGACGTTAATTGTATTGGAGGGATTGACCTTAGGCCGTTTTGAATTGACGAAGGTCAACAGCTCCGTCAAACAATCTGACATCCCAATTCGAAGCCTCCAATTTCTTGCGCATTCGAACGTGTCCCGGACTAACCATTCGTCTGAGAGACTGCGGCATTAACGCTGCGGCGGACGACCGTCGTGAGGCCGGGCGACGAAACCGACGGTCCCTTGTTTGTAGGCAATATCTGTCGCAGTGTAGATGCGCTTCACGTCGCTCGCTGTGGGGAGAACACGGCCACCGAGGGAGTGAGGGCTGACGCCTCCGGATTTTAGCCCTGGGACAACCTTGCACCTCTTGAGCCCAGTCGTCACGCAGACCGGCGGGTCGTTGCTCACGAAAGCCTCCGGAAAAGATAGACCGGACCGTGGGCGCCCTGCTCGCGCTTGCGTTCGAATTTGCGGTCGCGCACTAGGCGATCGAGCCGCGCGCGGGTCTTGCCATCATCGGCGGCGCCGATCAGCCGCGAGACCGCTGTGCAAGATAGCCACGCCCTGGCCGGCATCATCTCTATGATCTTGGCCTCGGTCTTGCGTGCCTTCATACGCTGCGGATCGTTGCAGGCGCGCTCTGTCAGTTTGCGCAATGTCGACAAGCTTGGGCCTTTTCGAACCATGGTGTTCATTCAGCCTCCGTGCAGAGGTTGCGGACGGCCGGTAGTTCTCGGGCTCGGACCTTGATGCCGGCGGCGCACACGAGCGCGTCGTAGGGGTTATGGCAGCGCTGGCACCCAGTGGCGCAGGTTTTCGACGGCGTGCACGATCCCAATCGGCGATTAGGAAACGCCATCTGAAGGAGGCTCGGGTTTCATCTTTTTGGCTTTAGTGTCTATTGTTGCCGGCGGGGCGATCTTTTCCCTCAGTTCGGTGCAGGTCTTACGGACCTCCGCTGTCACCAGCGAACAGTTCTCAATGTGAAGGAAGATGCGCTTGGCCTCCTCGCGGTAGCGCCCTGCGGTTTCCTTCAGCTCCTCTGTCACGGCGAGCGCATCGCGGGTCATCGCCTCGCATTGCCTGACGAGGCCGATCAAACCCGTGCCCATCTCCTCGATCTCTTTCGACGCAGCTTCGTATTCTCGAACAACGGCTTCCGCCGACAGCTTGCCGATCTCCGTGGCCCCGTCGCGGTGCTCGACGTAGTCCGGCATCGCCGTAGCCGGCGCACTCACCCTTGGCGGCACATAATTGGCAGGATGCGGCTCGTGGACCGGCGGCCTGTTTAGAACCTCCGCCGCGATTTCGCGCTCCATCTCAGTCAAGACTCGTCCTATTGTTGGCTGCACCATCACTGGTACTCCCTTCGTAAAAAGTCAGGGGGAACTGCCCGGTGCTAAGTCCTCAGTGGCTTTGGAGCTTCGCGCAACAAGACTCGTTGGTTAAGCTTATTGGTTAAGCTTTAAGTCCGTGCTGCGGGTTAATTCTGGAATCGCCAAAAGAATCTCCCACCATCGGGAGAAAAAATAAGAGTTTGGAATAGCCGTGCCCCCGACCTGGCTGTCGCTTGCCGAAGAACTGATCGAAGAAGGACCGCAATTGCTGCATTGCACGGTCTCTTCGGCCACGTTAATTCCAGCGCTGAAAGCACTATTAAACCGGATTGAAATCTCATTCGATCACTGCATCGAAAATAGGCGAACGACAAAATCCGGAGAATGGAACTAGGTTAATCAATTCCGGTCTCCGGGCGTTCTTGCGGCCCGGCGCAGCGAACCGCGCGCCCCCTCCGGAGTGAACTGGCGGGCTTCGCCATGCTCTTCCGAGGTCACCCGACCCTCAAATTCTCCGCCGAAGTCTTCCCCTTGTTGGGCACTTCCTCATAGCTCACCTAGCACCCTCATTGAGGGTGCTCAGGCCGGCTCTTTCCACCGCCGAGATATGTACAAACACGTCTTTGCCGCCGTGATCGGGTTGGATAAATCCAAATCCCTTAGTCGCGTTGAACCATTTCACAGTACCTGTCGCCACGTCCGCACTCCCCTTTTTAACGAAGGCGACAACTTAGATCGGTCGCGTGCTGGACCGCAAGACAAACCCGCCGGCCTGGATCCGTCAAGGTACGTTTACCGCTGGCATTGGCCCCACAGGTTCGGAGGTCAGCATGAAATATCGCGGAGTCGAGTACAGCGTCGTTCAAGGTATCGGGCGGCATATCTGGAAATGGTCGGTCGCGTTCGACGCGGACCATTCGGAAGCTGGCCGAGCGCGACGAAGGCCGAGGCTATATCGGAAGCAGAGCGCGCCATTGATCGGGCGCTTGGTCCGAAAAAGACCCGGCTTGTTCCGCCGCCCAGACGCTGGGATTGACAGACGCAGTTGCGGTGCCAGTATCGGCGCCAAGAAGGTCGCAGGGCGGATGT
>JBATYU010000585.1:0-10622 GCA_049674245.1 Bradyrhizobium sp.
GACCGGCGGGCCACCTTTCCGCGTGCCTGCGCGCCCACGATTTCAACGCTACGGCCGGAGCGGTGGCATGACGGCGCTCGCAACCGACGCTCCGACGCTCCTTGAGGTGAAGGGGCTGCGGAAACACTTCCCGGTCACCGAGGGCATCCTCGCGCGCCGCATGGCCGGCGAGGTGAGGGCCGTCGACGGCGTCGACTTCACGCTTCGCCGCGGGGAGACGCTGGGGTTGGTCGGCGAAAGTGGTTGCGGCAAGACGACGACCGGCCGGTGCATTCTGCTGCTCGAGCGGCCGACCGCCGGCGAGATCGTCTATGACGGCGTCGACCTCACCAGGCTCAAGCACAAGCAGCTCCTGCCGCTGCGGCGCCGCATCCAGGTCATCTTCCAGGATCCATACAGCTCGCTCAATCCGCGCATGAAGGTCGGCGACATCATCGCCGAGCCGATGAAGGTGCACGCCATCGAGCCCGATGCGGCGCGCCGCGCGGCACGGATGCGCGAGCTGCTCGCGATCTGCGGCCTCAATCCGAACTTTGCCGATCGCTATCCGCACGAGATGTCGGGCGGCCAGCGCCAGCGGGTCGGAATCGCGCGCGCGCTCTCGCTCAATCCCGAATTCATCATCTGCGACGAGGCCGTATCCGCCCTCGACGTCTCGATCCAGGCGCAGATCGTCAATCTGCTTGAGGACCTGCGCCAGCGCTTCGGCCTCACCTACCTGTTCATCGCTCACGATCTCTCGCTGGTGCGCCACCTCTGCCAACGCGTCGCCGTGATGTATCTCGGCCGCATCGTCGAACTGGCGGATTGCGACGAGCTGTTCGACAACGCGCTGCATCCCTATACCCGGGCGCTCCTCGACGCCGTCCCGGTGCCGGATCCGAGCGTCGAGGCCGGCCGCAGGTTCCGACCGGTGAAAGGGGAGGTGCCGAGCCCGATCAACCCGCCGCCGGGCTGCGTGTTCCATCCGCGTTGCCCGATCGCGGTCGAAAGCTGCGGCCGGATCCGTCCGGAGCGCCGGGAGGTGCGAGCCGGCCACTGGGTGGCCTGCAGCGAGGTGCGTTAGATTGCGTCGAGCTGGGCGTTTCCCCGGCCGCGGCGCGCGGCGTCGGAAAATGATCCGGACCAACAACGGAGGGAAGCAATGATCAGGAAATCAGGATTGGCGGCAGCCGGTCTCGCCGCTGTTCTTTGCGTCGCGAGCACGGCCGCCCCGGCGGCTGCCGACACCCCGAAGCGCGGTGGGATACTCACGTTCATGATCCCGGCGGACGCGCCGCCGAGCTTCGACGGCCACCGCGAGACCACCTTCGCGACCGTGCATTCGGCGGCACCGTTCTACAGCGTGCTGATCCGCGTCGATCCCAAGGATCCGTCCTCGACCACCGACTTCGTCTGCGATCTGTGCACCGCGATGCCGACGCCGACCGATGACGGCAAGACCTATACGTTCAAGATCCGCGAGGGCGTGAAGTTCCACGACGGCACGCCGCTCACCGCCGACGACGTGGCGGCGAGCTGGCGGGCAATCATCCACCCGCCGGAAGGCGTCTCGAGCGCACGCGAGAGCTATTACATCATGGTCGACAAGGTCGAGGCGCCCGACCCGACCACCGTGGTGTTCCGCTTGAAATTCGCCACCGGCGCGTTCCTGCCGGCGCTCGCCGATCCCTTCACCTGGATCTACCAGAAGGCCATCCTCGACAAGGACCCGCGCTGGTACGAGAGGAACATCATGGGCTCCGGGCCGTTTAAGCCGGCCGGCTACGAGATCGGCCAGTCGATCAAAGGGGTGCGCAATCCCGACTACTATCACGCTGGGCAGCCCTATCTCGACGGCTTCACCGCCATCTATGCGCCCAAGCAGGCGGTCCGCGTCGATGCCATCCGGGGCGACCGCGCGGCCGGAGAGTTCCGCGGCCTGCCGCCCTCTGCGCGCGATCAGCTCCAGCATGAGCTGGGCGAAAAGATCGTCATGCAGAGCAGCGACTGGAACTGCGGCAATGTGATCACGCCCAATCACAAGAAGAAGCCGTTCGACGACGTCCGGGTCCGGCGGGCGCTCGCGCTGGCGGTCGATCAGTGGCACGGAGCGCCCGCGCTCGCCAAGATCGCCAACGTGAAGACGGTCGGCGGCGTCGTGTTCCCGGGCTCGCCGCTGGCCGCGACCAGGGCCGAGCTCGAGACGCTGGCCGGATACTGGCCCGACATCGAGAAATCGCGCGCCGAGGCGAAGCGCCTCCTGAAGGAGGCGGGAGCCGAGGGGCTCGCATTCGAGCTCCTGAACCGCAACATCGACCAGCCATACAAGTTCGTCGGCACGTGGTTGATCGACGAGTGGAGCAAGATCGGGCTGCACGTGACCCAGCGCGTGGTGCCCACCGGGCCGTGGTACGAGGCGATGCGAAGCGGCAGCTTCGACGTCGTCGTCGAGGCCAGCTGCAACAGCGTGGTGAACCCGCTTCTCGACGTCCAGAAATACTTGCCGCGCGCGGTGTTCAGCGAGAACTACGGGAACTACGACGATCAACCGGAGATCGATCTGTACCAGAAGATGCTGCACGAGACCGACGGCGCGAAGCAGCGCGCGCTGATGCGCGAGTTCGAGAAGCAGGTGCTCGATACGCAGGCGCACGAGCTGGTGATAACCTACTGGAACCGGATCGTGCCGCTGCGCTCCTATGTCAAGGGATGGAAGGTCGGCCCGAGCCACTACGTCAATCAGGACTTGGCCAATGTATGGCTCGATCAGTAGGCCCGCTCGCATTCGCTGACGGGAACGCCGGCGCAACCAGGATCGGAGCACAGGATGTACCGATATATCGTGAACCGGGTGCTGCTCGCGGTCCCGACATTGGTCGGGGCGGCGGCGCTCGTGTTCGTCCTGATGCGTCTGATTCCGGGCGATATCTGCATGGTCCGTCTCGGCTCCGGTGGCGCGAGTGTCGATCCGCGCGCCCTCGCGGTCTGTCACGCCGAGCTTGGGCTCGATCGTCCACTGGTGCTCCAGTTCCTGGACTTCGCCTGGGGCTTCTTTCGCCTCGACTTCGGAATCTCGATGTGGTCGGGCAAGCCGGTCGCCGAGGAGATCGCGGCGCGCCTGCCGATCTCGCTGGAGATCGCCGTGATGGCGACCGTGGTCGCCATCCTGATCGCGATCCCGCTCGGCACCATCTCGGCATTGTGGCAGAACAGCTGGATCGACCATGTGGTGCGCACGGTCGCCATCGCGGGAATCGCAACCCCGTCGTTCTGGCTCGGGATCGTCGCCATCCTGGCCGTTCTCGACGTCTCGCATGCGCTGTTCGGCACCGCGTGGATGCCGCCGATCGACTATGTGCCGTTCTGGCAGGACCCCCTGCGCAACCTGTCGATGGTGATCCTGCCCGCGCTCACGGTCGGCTACCGCTACTCCGCCGTCACCATGCGCATGACGCGCTCGGCGATGCTCGAGGTTCTGCGCGAGGACTATATCCGGACCGCTCGCGCGAAAGGCCTGGTCGAACAGCTGATCATCAACCGGCACGCGCTCAAGAATGCACTGCTGCCGGTCGTCACCTTGATCGGCATCGAGTTTGCCTTCCTGATCGGAGGGCTCGTGGTGACCGAGCAGGTGTTCAACCTCAACGGCGTCGGCCGCCTGTTCGTGCAGGCGGTCCAGAACCAGGACTATACCTTGACCCAGGCCCTCGTCATGCTCACGGTCGCGGTCTTCGTGTTCGTCAATCTGGCGGTCGACCTGCTGTACGCGTGGCTCGACCCGCGCATCCGCTTCGGCTGACGGGAGACGCGCCATGGTCGATCTCGCGCCCCCCTACGCTCCGACCGCCGCCGATGACGTGGCGCAGAGCTCGCGTTCGTGGCGCGCCGCCATCATCGACTTCTGCCGCCGCCAGCCGCTCGGTACGGTCGGCCTGGCGCTGGTGCTGGTGATGGCGGCCGCCGGCCTTTCGGCCGAGTGGATCGCGCCCTACAGCCCGACGTCGAACGATTTCGCCGTCATGACGGAACCGCCCAGCTGGGCGCATCTCATGGGCACCGACCAGTTCGGCCGCGACCTGTTCTCCCGCATCGTGTTCGGCGCGCGCACCGCCTTGATCGTGGGATTCTCATGCGCGATCGTCGGGGGAGTCGCCGGTCTCGTGCTTGGCGTGGCAAGCGCTTATTTCGGCGGCCGCGTCGACCTCCTGCTCCAGCGCCTCCTCGACGTGGTGATGGCGTTCCCGCTGATCATCATGGCGCTCGCCGTCATCGCCATCTTCGGCAGCGGCGTCTACAACGTGATCGTGGCGATCACCATCCCGCTCATCCCGCGTTGCGCGCGGGTCGTGCGCTCGAGCGCGCTTGCGATCCGCGAGGTCCCTTATATCGATGCGGCGCGCGCCTGCGGCTTCGGCCACACGCGCATTATACTTCGCCACATGGTGCCGAACGTGCTGGCGCCGTTTTTGATCATGCTGACCGCATTCGTCGGCCAGGCGATCCTGGCGGAGGCGTCACTGTCCTATCTTGGGCTCGGCGTACAGGAGCCGACGGCGGCATGGGGCCTGATGTTGCAGGGAGGCGCCGAGGAATACGCCTCGACGGCGCCGTGGATCGCGGTCTTTCCCGGTCTCGCTATCGCGCTCACAGTCTTCGGCTTCAGCCTGTTCGGCGACGCGCTCCGCGATGCCCTGGATCCCAAGCTGCGCGATCGCTGACCGGGTGGCAATCTTCTCAAATGACGACGCCATTGATGGCAAAGTCGAAGATGTAGAAGCTTCGCAAACCGCCGCGCGCAGCCCGTCCGGCATATGTGTCGTTCGATAATTTGGAATGACGCGTGCGTGACTTCGGCGATGCCGCCATGGGGGTGCGCAACGCACGGCCGCCGAGATCCGACAGGGGCCTGATGTGCCCGACGCGCTTGCGCCTGCGGCGGCTGAGCAAGTGCACCTTCCCTCAAGCTGACGGAGAGGAGTAACGCAGCTCCTGACCATTAGGGTCAGCTACATTGACGAATCGCACGAACTGACGCCGAAAGCGCACGCGAGGTGGCGTTCGTGGTGATCGACAACACCTGACGAAGGGTATTCACTACCGCAGAGGAGATCCTAGAGAGGTCTTCAACAACAATAGACACATTCATTGATTCATAGGGAGAAACGAAATGTCTTTCGTCGCGCGACGTTCGGCGGCGTTTTCGACCGCCTTCATTTTGCTAGCTGCCAGCGGAAGCAGCGCGCTTGCCCAGAAGAAATACGATCCGGGTGTTACCGACACGGAAATCAAGATCGGCAACATCATGCCGTACAGCGGCCCAGCATCGGCCTACAGTGTCACCGGTCGGACCGAGGCGGCGTACTTTCGTAAGATAAACGCCGAAGGCGGTATCAACGGCCGCAAGATCAACTTCATTTCCTATGACGACGCTTACAGTCCACCAAAAGCAGTCGAGCAGGCGCGCAGGCTGGTCGAGGGCAATGAGGTTTTTCTGATCTTCGGCTCGACTGGCACGCCGTCCAACACCGCCATTCAGAAATATATGAACGTGAAGAGAGTGCCGCAGCTGTTCGTGCAGACTGGGGCAACCAAATGGAATGATCCGCAGAACTTCCCGTGGACCATTGGCTGGAGCCCCAACTACCAGAACGAGGCACGGATCTACGCAAAGTACATTCTAACGGAAAAGCCAAACGCCAGGATCGCCGTCCTCTACCAGAACGACGACTACGGGAAGGATTATGTCAAAGGCCTGAAGGACGGCCTCGGCGACGGGGCCGCGTCGATGATCGTCGCCGAGGATGCCTATGAGGTGTCCGACCCGACCATCGACTCGCACATCGTCAAAATGAAATCGCTCAATGCTGATGTCTTCGTCGACATCACCACGGCGAAGTTCGCGGCGCAGGCCATCAGAAAGGCGAGCGAGATCGGCTGGAAGCCGCTACACTTCCTCAACAACGTCAGCACCTCCATTGGTGCCGTGATTAGGCCGGCCGGCGTGGAGAAAGCGCAGGACATCATTTCGGTGGCCTATCTGATGGACGCACTCGATCCGCAGTGGAAGGATGATCCGGGCATGAAGGCGTTCGACGAATTTCTCGCCAAGGATTTCCCCGAAGGCAATCGGGCCGATAGTCTGGTGATGACAGGCTACAATATGGCCCAGACGATGGTTCAGGTGCTGAAGCAGTGCGGCGATAATCTCACGCGCGAGAACGTGATGAAGCAGGCCGCAAACCTCAAGAACTTCAGGACCACGAACCTGCTGCCCGGCATCAAGATCAATACCAGCCCGATCGATTTCGCGCCGATCAAACAGGTGCAGCTCAGGAGGTTCAAGGGCGACAGATGGGAGTTGTTCGGGCCCACACTGAGCAGCGAAATCGGAGGCTAGGACGCTTACGGTTCGCAGCAACAAGCTCCCGACAACCGGGTTGCCGGGCGGCTTGTTTGCTTGTGTGGTGGCTAGGCCCGATACATCATGGGATGCAACGGTGTGCGAACTCCAAGGATGTCTCCTCATCGTTGCCGGCGATCTATCCCTTTCGCTATTTTGCAGAGAATGGAGGCTTGGCGTCTTATGGTTTCGACACAGTCGCGCCGCATCGGGAAGCTGCGTCATATGTCGATCGCATCCTGAAAGGGGAAAAGCCGGGTAACCTGCCCGTGCAGGCACCTACCAAGTACGAGCTGGTGATCAACCTCAAGACTGCGAAGGCCCCCCGGCCTCACGATTTCGCGTGAGATGCAATTGTGTGCCGACGAGTTGATCGAGTGAAATAGTGAATATGTCCGTTTGTGGCACCTTTGCGAAGTGGCGGCCGACACGGAGTACGTGCGATTATCGAGGTATACCGGAAGTGACCGCCGACCTTTAAAGCGGCGCTTTTGACCGCAAAGCGGAAAACATATGCTCGTACTGAGTTCTTCTCAGTTTGACCCACAGGGTGCGAGCCCGATCCTGTCGGCTGAGTGCTACGCGCTTACGATCATCGTGGTTCCGGTCCTCTGCGAAAACCGATTGCCATCCGGTTCCAGGCATTCATAGTGGCGATCAGAAACGTGAGGTCGACGAGGTCTTGGTCTGAGAAATGTTGCGTGACCTCCCGGTAAATTTCATCTGGGGCGTGGGTCTCCGCAACGAGTGTCAACGCCTCCGCCCATGCCAGCGCAGCGCGCTCTTTGGCTGAATATAGTTCCGTTTCTCGCCAGACGACGAGGCCGTGCAGCCGGTCAGGGCTTTCGCCATCACGCAGCGCCTCTCGAATGTGAAGATCTACGCAATACGCACAGCCATTGATTTGCGACACGCGCAGCCAAACAAGGTGACGCAACGTAGGCTCTATTTGCGAGTTGATCAGATATGAGTTGACGTTTCCAATCCGACGTGTGACCTCCGGAGCCACTTGCCAATATCTCAGGCGTGCGGTCATGAGTCGATCTCTCCCTGAATGCCTAGGTTCAAAGCAACGAAGGCCCCTCACAACTGAAGTCTACGACTTGCATTGCATTGCATCCCAACGGTCTTAGCCCACGTCGCTGAGGCCCGTCAAAGCGTCAAGAATAGAAGGGACCCGCGGCGACGTCGCGATAGAAAGACTTTCAACCGGTGCAAGTTACGTCAGTCGCCTCCATGGACCGCCGCGCGCTGGTGGCAAATATCACCGCGGTCGCAAGAACTGCAAAGTTGTACGGTCTGCCAATCGTGGTTACGACCGTCAACGTGAAGACGGGCTTGAATCAGCCTCTCATTCACCAGCAGTGGACATCTTGCCCGGCGTCGAGGGATTGCCTGCAAAACATTTGCGGGCGAAAGGCAAAAAAGCTATGGAAATCAACAGGGCGGACGTGGTGGAACTGGTAGACGCAAGGGACTTAAAATTCGCTGCGCCTGCTGAGAACAAAGCGGTTTTTTGAAAAACGCCCGCCAAGTTTCTCGCCGAACCTGCCCGAACAAAACGCAATTTGCAAAACGCTTCCGGCTTCTGAATTCCAGCAAAAGGCGCGTGCAGCAGGACTCCGCGCGGCTCTTAGCGCAACAAGGGGAGCTTCGTTCGTGTTTGGTATTGCCGGCGCGGCATTGGGACCACCTCCCTTCGCAGCGAGCGTTGATTGGATGGGAAGCTACGTCGCCGTCCTGACCGCCTGCTCCGTGCTTTGCCTTGGCTATGGCGGCGGAGGGTTCGCGGTCCGACGGCCTTCCTCCTTGGCAAAGCCGATGAAGAACTGTCGGTCCTCAACGACGGGATGAAGGTCATGACGGGCGAAGGAACGACCATCGTCGCAGGAATTGAGATCCCATCCACCTCACCCATCTTCCTGACGATTGTAGGTTTGCACGTTATCGTGGGCCTGGCGTGCGTTGTTGCCGGCGCTATTGCGATGTTGAGCCCGAAACGCCGCGGTCGTCACCCGGCCTTCGGCTCGATCTATTATTGGTGTCTGGCGGCGGTATTTGTGTCGGCGAGCACGCTGGCTGCGATGCGGTGGGACGATGACTACCACCTGTTCGTTCTCGGGGTATTGGCTTTTGCCGCTGGCTCATTCGGACGCGAAGCGCGGCGGCGACGTTGGCAAGGCTGGGCAAGGTTGCACATTGCTGGAATGGGCTTGTCCTATGTGCTGCTGCTCATTGCCTTCTACGTCGACAATGGAAAAAGCTTGCCACTTTGGAAGGATCTGCCTCCGATAGCGTATTGGCTGGTACCAGCCGCTATCGGGTTCCCGATCATGGCGCACGCATTGTTGCGACATCCGCTCGTGCGCAGATCGGCCTAGGATGCGTGATGCATCGGCGCAAACGTCGCGATGATGGTTTGGCCGCCAGGTGTGAGAGCCTAACGCGGTCGTGACGGATAGGCTGCCCGATCGGTCGGCCTAGGTGAGAAAGCGAAACGCGACAGGGTCGTGCCAATATCCCCGAGCTATTCAGGGCGCTGAATGTCGAGAATGTCCAGTACCGGGCAGTCGGGCGCCGTTCTGCCCGAACATCGGGACAGCGTTGTCGCCAGCAGACGTTCGAGTTTCTTCAGGTCGTGAAGCTTTGACCGAATGTCTTCGAGATGATGCTTGGCAATCTCCCGGACCTCGCGACATGCTGCCCTTTCGGGCCCGCCCAGCCGAAGCAGGGCGCGGATTTCGTCGAGCGAAAAGCCCAGCTCTCGCGAGCGCCGAACAAAGACGAGGATACGAAGGTCCATTGATCCATAGACGCGGCGGCCGCTGGCCGTGCGTGGCGGTGCCGGCAACAACTTGATCCGCTCGTAGTAGCGAATGGTCTCGATGTTGACGTCGCTGCGCTTCGACAGCTCTCCAATCGGAAGATTCTCGGCTCGCGAAGACGTGATGACAGGCATGAAATTGTCCTTGATCCTGTAGTCGCTACAGGATGCATCGTCTGGCCATGACGATCAACCGCGAAATCCACAACGCCGAAATACACGATCCGATCGATTCTTCGATCCGGAGGGCTGGGCTCGCCTCCATCGGCGGGATTTTGGCTGCGCTTGGTGCGGCATCATGTTGCGTGGTGCCATTTGCCCTCTTCATGCTCGGGGCGAGTGGTGCCTGGATCAGCAACTTGACCGCCCTTGAGTCCTATCAACCGATGTTCGCCGCGGTTGCGTTCGGTTTCCTCGGCTACGGATTCTATCTGGTTTACCGCAAGCCGAAAGTAGCTTGTGCCGAGGGCTCTTACTGCGCCAAGCCGGGTTCTGGCCTCACGGCCAAGATCGGACTTTGGACCGCTACCATCCTCGTGGTTGTCGCGCTTGGATTTCCCAGGCTCGCGCCGTTGTTCCTTTGACCTATCGTCCAATCCAAGGGAGAAGAGATCATGATCCGTATCACTGTCACCGCCGCCGCCCTCGCTATCGCTCTATCGCCACTGGCCGCTCAGGCGGCTGAAAAGACGGTCGTCCTCAACATCGACAACGCCACCTGCGCGCTCTGCGCACCGATCGTCAAGAAGACCTTGTCGCGGGTGCAAGGCGTCACAGTAGTCCAGGTCGCGGAAGCCACCGCCGACGCGAGCGCGGTCGCGACCGTCACCTTTGACGATGCGACCGCCGACGTTCCCAAGCTGATCGCGGCGGCGACCAACGCCGGCTACCCCGCGCACCTCAAGAACTGAGACGATCACCGAGCGAAACGGAATGCTCCTGACAGAAGGTGTCCGATTTTCGGCTGGGAGATTCTAAGACAAAAAGGGCGAGCGCGTTCGGTCCGAAGCTAACGAACGGCTCCCCCAAAATTCGAGCACGAGGAGTTTCCCGATGGCGATGCACGACTGTTGCGCTTCCGAGGCCCCGAAGACGAATGGCGGCTTCGATCTTGCTGTCATCGGTGCGGGTTCGGCCGGCTTTTCGGCCGCGATCGCCGCGGCGGAGCTCGGTGCCCATGTCGCGCTGATCGGCCACGGCACGATCGGAGGCACCTGCGTCAACGTCGGCTGCGTGCCCTCGAAAACCCTGATCCGCGCCGCCGAGGCGGTCCATCACGCGGAAGCTGCATCACGCTTTGCCGGCGTGCGGGCGAAGGGCGGGATTGCGGATTGGGGTGCGCTCGTGCAGCAGAAGGATGAATTGGTGTCGTCGCTTCGTCAGGCGAAGTACATCGATTTGCTGCCGAGCTACAAC
>JBATYU010000586.1:0-18510 GCA_049674245.1 Bradyrhizobium sp.
TGCTGCGGCCGCAGGATCGCCTGACCGCCTGCGAGGTCGAACCGAACGCGCGCAAGCACCTGATCGACGCGCTGCGTCGCGACGCCCAGGCCCGCGTGGTCGATCTCGACGGATGGACGGCGTTGCCGGCCTTCGTGCCGCCGAACGAGCGGCGCGGCCTCGTGCTGATCGATCCGCCGTTTGAGGCCAAGGACGAGTTCGAGCGGATGGCCACAGGCTTCGCGGAAGCCTTCGTGAAATGGCCGACCGGCGTCTATCTGTTGTGGTATCCGGCCAAGAGCCGCCGCGCCGCCGACGGCCTCGCGCAGCGCGTCGGAGAAATCGCCGGCACAACTGCAGGCGGTGGAAAATGCCTGCGGCTGGAGTTCAGCGTCGCGCCGCAGACGGCGGGCGCAGCCCTCGCCTCCGCCGGTGTCCTGGTCGTCAATCCGCCTTGGACGCTTGCCGACGAGCTCAAGGCGATCCTGCCCGAACTTGAAAAGCCGCTCGGCCAGGGCGGCGCCGGCCGGTTCAAGCTTGCCCAGAGCCCGGGCCGGCGTGGCCGTTGAAAAGCCGTAGTCAATTTGCGGGCAACCGTATTATGCTCAGGGGCGTTGGACTGGCTTTACGTTCCGCTTCCGCGAATGGTTGCGGCGGAGTGATAAAGGCCTAAAAAATCCGGGCGGATCAGCGCATCAACCGATTCGCTCAAGGTGGCCAGCTCCCGGCAGCGAATGTCCGGTCGGCCGATACGCGATATGCGCGTAGCGGCGGAGCAGTGCGGGGGGAGGAGTTTCCCGATGGCCATGACTGGAACGGTCAAGTTCTTCAAAGGAGACCGCGGCTACGGCTTCATCAAGCCCGACGACGGCGGCCCCGATGTGTTCGTGCACATCACGGCGGTCGAGCGGGCCGGGTTGAAGGATCTGACTGAGGGACAGCGTATTACGTTCGAGGTCGAACCGGACAAGAAGGGCAAAGGTCCCAAGGCGGTCAACCTCGTGGTTTCATCGTAAGGGCTGTCTCAAAAAATTCCGGCCGCTGGAAGAGCGGCCGGAAGGCAGTGGTGCGATTTTCTTGTTGCTATCAGAAGTGATAGTTCACACCGGCCCGGATTTCGCCGAACCGGAATCCATTCGACATCCCTGTAATCGTGAACGGATTGGTGGCGAGATCGACATAGAGATATTCGATCTTGGCGGTCCAGTTTGACCCGAAGCCCATCGGCGCAAGGGCGAACTCGGTGCCGACGCCGATCGTCCAGCCCGCGTTGGTGTGCGATTCCGACAGTGCGAACGTGTCGCCGCGCAACTCGCCGAAGGCGAGACCGGCGGTAGCGTAGAACATGACGTTGGCGAGGCTGTAGCCGGCCCGGCCGCGTATCGTGCTGAACCATGGGTTGGAAAATTTCCAGGGCGCGAACGTGTCTTCTGCTCCGCTCACCTGGAAGTCGCCTTCGACGCCGAACACATAAGGCCCATTCTGCCAGTTGAAACCGCCCTGAAGTCCGCCGGCGAGGCCGGACGGCCTGGTCAGGTTGTTCTCGACGGTACCCCAAGTGTAGCCGAGGTTGCCGCCGATATAGGGGCCGAACCAGCGATAGCAGTCGGCAGTCAATGGATAGGCGACCGGTTGAGGATAGGCGACCGGTTGAGGATAGGCGACCGGTGGGGGGCGTTGGAGCGGGGGTGGGGGATAGTAATCGGCAGCGCGGACCTTCGCCGTCGTGCCCATGGCCAACAGCGCGATCGCGCCCAAAACGAACCGTTTCATCTAAACTCTCCGACGCAACTGACCTCGCGCACGGTTCACGGGCGCGGGCGCGGCGGGTAAGGCCGCATGGTTAGGGATCCCCAGCCCTTTCCGCTAAGATTTATCGAGAGTTTTAAGTTAAGAGCTTGCTAAGGCGGGTTACCGCGTACTTAACGTCCTTAATGAAGCGTCATCCGCGTTGGTTATCAGATACTTAACACCATTAATGAAGGTTAATGGGAAAGCCACTCAAGTGGGTTACCAAAGCCTTAACCTGCTTAATGAACTGTTACCGCGGCAGCGTCATTCCGGACGTCGCCGCGGCCTGTGGGTTGCGACCTCCGGCGCTGGCGGCGCCTGCGGTGAACGCCTAAATTCCCACCATGGATACCGACAAAACCGATCGGCCGAAGGCGCCAGGCCCGCGGACGACCGAGGCTGGCCCGACCGCCGATCTGCCGCCCCCGGATCGGGCTTCCCAAGCGCCTAGCCCGCCCGATCTCGATCCGGCGACCTCCCCCGCCGAGGAGGACGAGGAAGCGCGGCTTCCGGATTTGCCGGAGGACACGACCGAGGCGGTCGCCGATGGCCCGCTCGCGGTCGGCCATGCCGCGATCGAGAACGCGGTGCGCCTTGCTCCGACCTCGCCCGGCGTCTACCGGATGCTGAATGCGGCGAGCGACGTGCTCTATGTCGGCAAGGCGAAAAACGTCCGCAAGCGGCTTTCATCCTACGCGCGGGTCAACGCGCCGCAGCCGGCGCGCATCCTGCGCATGATCGCGGCCACCGTGACGGTCGAGATCGTCTCAACCTCGACCGAGACCGAAGCGCTGCTGCTCGAGGCAAATCTCATCAAGCAATTGCGGCCGCGCTTCAACGTGCAGCTGCGCGACGACAAATCGTTTCCCTACATCCTGATCACCGGGGATCACTGGGCGCCGCAGATCCTCAAGCATCGCGGCGCGCAGACCAGACCCGGGCGATATTTCGGCCCATTCGCTTCCGCGGGCGCCGTCAACCGTACCATCACGGCGCTGCAGCGCGCGTTTTTGATCCGCTCCTGCACCGACGCGTTCTTCGAAAGCCGCACCCGGCCGTGCCTGCTCTATCAGATCCGCCGCTGCGCAGGACCCTGCACGCGCGAGATCGATTTTCCCGGCTACACCGAACTCGTGCGCGAGGCGACCGACTTCCTGTCCGGCCGCAGCCATCTGGTGAAGCAGGAACTGGCTCACGAGATGGAAAAGGCCTCGGTCGAGCTCGAATTCGAAACCGCCGCGCTCTACCGCGACCGCCTCGCGGCGCTGTCGGCGATCCAGTCGCAGCAAGGCATCAATCCGCGCACGGTGGAGGAAGCCGATTTGTTCGCCATCCATCAGGAGGGCGGCTATTCCTGCGTCGAGGTGTTCTTCTTCCGCACCGGCCAGAACTGGGGCAACCGCGCCTATTTCCCGCGCGCGGAGAAATCCTTCACGCCCGAAGAGGTGCTGGCCTCGTTTCTGGCGCAGTTCTACGACGACAAGCCGCCGCCGAAACTGGTCCTGCTCTCGCACGAGATCGAGGAATGCGAGCTGCTGGCCGACGCGCTTTCCGTCAAGGCCGGATCCAGGGTCGAGGTCTCCGTGCCCAAGCGCGGCGAAAAAAAGGAATTGATCGCGCACGCGCTGACCAATGCGCGCGAGGCGCTGGGGCGCAAGCTCGCCGATACCGCGACCCAAGGACGGCTGCTGCAGGGGCTGGTGACGACGCTCGGGCTATCGCATCCGCCCAAGCGGATCGAGGTCTACGACAACAGCCACATCCAGGGCAGCAACGCGGTCGGCGCCATGATCGTGGCGGGGCCGGATGGTTTCATCAAGAACCAGTACCGCAAGTTCAACATCAAGTCCGAAGGCCTGACCCCGGGCGACGATTACGCGATGATGCGCGAGGTGCTGCAGCGGCGCTTCAAGCGGCTCCTGACACCCGCCGAAGGCGATGCGGCCAAAACAAAAACAGAGGCAAAAGCAGAGACGAAGGCGGAGGACGATTCGTTTCCGCAACGGCCCGATCTCGTGATCATCGACGGCGGCCGTGGCCAGCTCAACGCGGCGCGCGAGATCTTCGAGGGCCTTGGGCTCAGCCAGCTATCGTTGCTGGCGGTAGCAAAAGGTCCGGACCGCGACGCCGGCCGCGAGACCCTGTTCATGCCGGACCGCGAGGCAATCAAGTTGGAGCCGCGCGACCCGGTGCTGTATTTCATCCAGCGGCTGCGCGACGAGGCGCATCGCTTCGTGATCGGCTCGCACCGCAAGCTGCGCAAAAAGGACATCCGCGAAGCCGGTTTGCAGGAAATCCCGGGCATCGGCCCGTCACGCAAACGTGCCTTGCTGCACCATTTCGGAACGCTGAAGGAGATCGAGCGGGCCTCGATCGCCGACCTCGGCAAGGTTCCGGGCGTCAGCGCCGAAAGCGCCCGCAAGATTTTCGAGTTTTTCCACGCCCGGCCGGGTTGAAGACGGCTTTCGAGTCACATGGGCGTCGTCCGGGGTGGGTCATGTGAGCCCAACGGTTGACCTTCGCGCTTGAGCGGTATTGGTAAGACGGATGAACATCGCAACCACCCGAGGACAGCCCAAAGGCCTGTCCATCCCGAATATCCTGACCTACGCCAGGATCGCCGCCATTCCGGTGGTAGTCGGCTGCATCTATGCTCAGTCCATCATGGACGGGCCGCTGTGGCTGCGCTGGGTGGCGGTCGTCGTGTTCATCGCCGCCGGGGTCACCGACTATCTCGATGGCTATTACGCACGGATCTGGAACCAGCAATCGGCGTTCGGCCGGATGCTCGATCCGATCGCCGACAAGCTCCTGGTGGCATCCTGCCTGTTGATGCTGGCCGCCGACGGCATCATCCACGGCTGGTCGCTGTGGGCCGCCATTGTCATCCTGTGCCGTGAAATCCTGGTGTCGGGCTTGAGGGAATATCTGGCCGCGCTCCGCGTCAGCGTCCCCGTGACAAAGCTCGCCAAATGGAAAACCACGATCCAGCTGATTGCGATCGGCTTCCTGCTCGCGGGCGAAGCCGGCGATCAGGTGGTTCCGGTCGTCACCCAGATCGGGCTGTTGCTGCTATGGGTATCGGCGATTTTCACCATCTACACCGGTTATGACTATTTCCGCGCCGGCATCCATCACCTCATCAAGGAGGACGAGGGATGAAGGTGAAATATTTCGCCTGGGTGCGCGAACGCGTCGGCAAGGCGGAAGAGACTGTCGAGCCGCCGCCGAACGTGCGCACCGTGGGCGAACTGGTCGCATGGCTGGCCGGGCGCGATGAGGCTTACGCCCACGCCTTCGAGACGCCGAAGGTGATTCGCGCCGCGATCGACCACACCCATGTCAAACCGGATGCCATGATCGCCGGCGCCCGCGAGATCGCCTTTTTCCCGCCGATGACCGGCGGCTGAATCTCGCCGCGATGACCGCGCCCGTCACCATCCGCATCCAGCAAGCCGATTTCGACGTCGCGAAGGAAATCGCTGCGCTGACCAATGGCCGCACCGATATCGGCGCGGTCGTGAGTTTTTCCGGCATTTGCCGGGACAGCGAAGGGGCTGACAAGATCGCGGCGCTGACGCTCGAACATTATCCCGGCATGGCGGAGGCCGAGATCAAGCGCCATACCGATGAGGCGATGTCGCGCTGGCCGCTCGACGGGTTGACCGTCATCCATCGCTTCGGCCGCATTCGGCCCGGCGAAAACATCGTGCTGGTGGTGACGGCATCGAAGCACCGGCAGGCGGCGTTCCAGGCCGCCGAGTTCTTGATGGATTACTTGAAGACCAGCGCGCCGTTCTGGAAGCGCGAGGAGAGCGCCCGCGGCGCGGGCTGGGTCGAGGCGCGCGAGCATGATGACGCGGCCGCCGCGCGGTGGACCAAATCCTGATGGCGAAACGCGTCAAGAGCGCGACCAAGCGCGGTCGCGCTACATCGAAACTTCAAAAACCAGCCAACAGCGAATTGGTGACGCTGCTCGATTTCGTCCGCTATGCGGTGAGCCGTTTCGTCAAGGCCAAGCTTACGTTTGCGCACGGCACCACCGATCCGGTCGCAGAAGCCGCCTTCCTGGTCTGCGAAGCGTTGCGCCTTCATCCCGATCAGTTCGAGACCTTTGCCATGGCGCACGTCACGGCGGCCGAGGGCAAGGAGATTCTCGATCTCGTCGAGCGCCGCGTCGCCTCACGAAAACCCGCTGCCTATCTCGTCAACAAGATCTACATGCGCGGCCTGCCGTTCTATGTCGACGAGCGCGTCATCGTGCCGCGCTCCTTTATTGGCGAACTATTGGATTCGCATTTCGACGGCGGCGACGCCGATCCCGCCGAGATCAAAAGTGTGCTCGATCTCTGCACCGGCTCAGGCTGTCTGGCAGTGCTTGCCAGCCGGCGCTTTCCGAACGCGCAGATCGACGCGGTCGATATCTCCAAGGACGCGATCGAGGTTGCTGCGCGAAACATCGCCGAACACGGTCTCGAAGATAGGGTCGCGCTCTACCGCGGCGACCTGTTTGGGCCGCTCGGCGCCAAGCGCTACGACTTGATCATCTCCAATCCCCCCTATGTCGATGCGAAAGGCATGGCCGACCTGCCGCGGGAATGCCGCGCCGAGCCGAAACTCGCCTTCGACGGCGGCCCCGACGGGCTCGATGTCGTCCGGCGCATCCTCGGCGAGGCCGGACCGCACCTGACACCGCGGGGCGGGCTGTTGTGCGAGATCGGCCGCGGCCGCGAAAACCTCGAGGCCGCCTATCCGCAATTGCCGCTATTGTGGCTGGATACCGAGCAATCCGAGGGCGAGGTGTTCTGGATTGGCGCTGCCGATCTCGCGTCGTGAGCGACAATATCGCGGTTTATTGCGTTTCCGGGCCGCGACGAAACTGATACCTTGCAAACCAGCCAAAACACCCGAAAGAGAAACTCGAAGAGGCCTCCATGCTGGACAAGAGCCCCCGCCCCTCCGCCGTCAATGTGCCGAACGACCTTGCCGCGCATTGGATGCCGTTCACCGCGAACCGGGCGTTCAAGAAGGCGCCGCGGCTGCTCGCCGGCGCCAAGGACATGCATTACTTCACCGTCGATGGCCGCAAGATCATCGATGCGGCGTCGGGGATGTGGTGCACCAATGCCGGCCATGGCCGTAGCCAGATTTCGGAAGCGATCGCCAAGCAGGCCGCGGCGCTCGACTATGCGCCGCCGTTCCAGTTCGGCATTCCCCAGGCCTTCGAACTCGCAAGCCGCATCGCCGACCTCGCGCCGGCCGGGCTCGACCATGTGTTTTTCTGCAACTCAGGCTCGGAAGCCGCCGACACCGCGCTGAAAATCGCGCTGGCCTATCATCAGCTCGCCGGCCAGGGCACCCGCACCCGCCTGATCGGCCGCGAACGCGGCTATCACGGCGTCGGCTTCGGCGGCACGTCGGTGGGCGGCATCGTCGGCAACCGCAAGATGTTCGGCACGCTACTGGCCGGCGTCGACCATCTGCCGCACACCTATGACAGGGAAAAGCAAGCCTTCACCAAGGGCGAGCCGGAATATGGCGCCCATTTCGCCGATGAGCTGGAGCGCCTCGTCAATCTGCACGGCGCCTCCACCATCGCCGCCGTCATCGTCGAGCCGATGGCGGGGTCGACCGGCGTGCTGCCTGCGCCGAAGGGCTATCTCAAGCGGCTGCGCGAGATCACCCAGAAGCATGGAATCCTTTTAATCTTCGACGAGGTCATCACCGGCTACGGCCGGCTCGGCCATGCCTTCGCCGCGGAACGCTATGGCGTGCTGCCGGACATGATCACCTTCGCCAAGGGCATCACCAATGGCGCGGCTCCGATGGGCGGCGTCATCGTGCGCGACACGATCCACGATGCCTTCATGAGCGGCCCGGAACATGTGGTCGAGCTGACCCACGGCTATACCTATTCGGCGCACCCGATCGCCTGCGCCGCGGGGCTTGCGACGCTCGACATCTATCGCGACGAAAAATTGTTCGAGCGCGCGGGCAAGCTCGAGTCCAAATTCGCCGATGCCGTGATGTCGCTGAAGGGCCTGCCCAACGTGGTCGATATCCGCACCGTGGGCCTAACCGCCGGCATCGACCTCGCGCCGCGCCCGGACCTGCCCGGCAAGCGCGGCTTCGACGCGCTCAACAGCGCGTTCCACGACAACGACCTGATGCTGCGCATTGCCGGCGACACCCTGGCGCTGACGCCGCCTTTGATCGTCAGCGAAGCGGAGATCGGCGAAATCATCGAGAAGGTCGGCAAGATCATCCGCGCGGTGGCGTAGAGCGGGCGATCCCCGGATGGAGTGAGGTCGGGCTCCTGGGTCCCGGCTCTGCGGCGCACCGCTGAAGAAGCGCTGCACCGCGTCCGGGACATGAAATGCGGAACGCCCCCGGTTCCAAGCGTGCCAAAGAAAACACTAGCGCCGCGAATCAACATTGGTGCTAGGATTGCGGCGCTGGGGGGCGCGGCGCGGCACATGATCCGAATCTCGACGATTTTTATCGCCATCTGCATGGTGCTGGTCGCGGCATCGCTGGGCTTGATCCTGTATTCGATGGCGGGCATCTCAGGGTCGGAATCGGCGATCGTGGCGCTGACCGCGCTGACCTTCCTGATCCTCTATAACGCCGTATCGATGCGGCTGCGCGACCGCACCGATGTCGGCGGCCAGATCGCGGATTTATCGCGCGGGACCGCCGATCTCGCCCGTCAGGTGGCCGAATTCGGCCGAAGGCTCGCCGCCGTCGAAGGCCGGGTGGTTTCGGCCAATTCCGCCGGCGCCGACCGGATCCAGGCCTTGGTCGGCGAGATCAACGAGCTTGGCTCCCTAGTCAAACAGCTCGCGACAACGGTCGCGACCCACGAGGACATGCTGGCCGCGGCCGCGGTCAGTGCGGCACCCCCGCCGGCCGCCAAGCCGGAATACGATCCGCCAAAGCCACTGCCCGACGAGGACAGGAGCGTCGTGCTTTCGCCCACTGTGGCGGCTCCCAAGGCCGTGACCAGTAATTCCTCGCCCTCCCACAGCCAGACACAGATCCTTGCCGCGGTCAGGAACGCGGTCGAGGAAAACCGCATCGACATCTATCTGCAGCCGATGGTGACCTTGCCGCAGCGCAAGGTGCGCTTCTACGAAGCGGTGACGCGGCTGCGCGACGAAAAGGATCAGATTCTCGCCGCCGAGGATTTCATCGCCGTCGCCGAAGTCGGCGGCCTGATCGGCCGGATCGACCATATGGTGATGCTGCGCTGCGTGCAGGTGCTGCGCCGGCTCTTGGTGCGCAACAAGGACGTCGGTGTGTTCTGCAATGTCGCCGCTGCGACCCTTGGTAGCGCTGCGACGTTTTCGCAATGCCTCGATTTCCTCGAGGCCAACCGGGCGCTGGCGCCGTCGCTTGTGCTTGAATTCAAGCAGGCGACATTCCGCAATCTCGGCCCGACCGAGATCGAACATCTAGCCGCGCTGGCGCAGCGCGGCTACCGTTTCTCGATCGATCATGTCACCGATCTGCGGATCGAGCCGCGCGAACTCGCAGACCGCGGCGTGCGCTATATCAAGGTGCCCGCCGCGCTGCTGCTCGATCCGAAGCAGACCTCGACATCTGACATTCACCCCTCCGACCTTTCCGATCTGCTCGGCCGGTTCGGCATCGACCTGATCGCGGAGCGGATCGAAGGGGAACGCGCGGTGGTCGACCTGCTCGACTATGATGTGCGGTTCGGCCAGGGATTCTTGTTTGCGCCGCCGCGGCCGTTGCGCCCCGAGGGCGCATCGGCTACCGGCGGGGCGCCTTCGAACAAGGGTCAAGAATCCAAGATCGCGGAAGCCGAGGCTGCATCCGTCGAGGTTGCGGCCATCGATCTTCCGGCCCGAGCGAGCGGCAATGCCGCGCTGGCGCGCCGCCTCGGCGGTCCGGGTTAAGCGGCATCGCACATCATGAACCTGCGCTTCGTCGAGCGACTGCGCGACCTCGTCGACAGCGTCGATGTCGTGCTCTCCGATATCTGGGGCGTGGTCCACAACGGTCTCGAGGCGTTCCCCGAAGCCTGCGGGGCGCTGCACGCCTATCGCAGCCAGGGCGGCACGGTGATCCTCATCACTAACGCGCCACGGCCCGCGGATTCGGTGCAGCGGCAGTTGCGCAAGCTCGGCGTGGCCGACGAAACCTATGACGCCATCGTCAGTTCGGGCGACCTGACGCGTCACTACGTGGCCGATCATCCCGGCCGCAAGGTGTTCTGGCTCGGTCCCGAACGCGACACGTCGATCTATCACGGCCTCGATCCGGTGCTCGCGCCGCTAGCCGAAGCCGATTACATCGTCTGCACCGGGCTCATCGACGACGAGACCGAATCGGCGGAAGACTATCGCTCCATGATGATGCAGGCGCGTGAGCGCCAGCTGACATTGATCTGCGCCAACCCCGACATCGTGGTCGAGCGCGGCGACCGGCTGATCTATTGCGCCGGCGCCATCGCCGAACTCTATCGCGAGCTCGGCGGCGAGGTGATCTTCTACGGCAAGCCGCACCGGCCGATCTATCAGCGCGCCATGGAACTTGCCACCGAGCGGCAGGGTCATGCGGTTCAGCTCAACCGCGTTCTGGCAATCGGCGATTCCGTGCGGACCGATCTTGCCGGCGCCCACGGTTTCGGGATCGATTGCCTGTTCGTGACCCGCGGCATCCATGCCGAGGATTTTGAAGGCATCGATCAGCTCGATCCGGCGTCGGTGAAGGAATTATTCGGTCATCCGCCGCGCGCGCTGACGCGGGAGTTGAGGTGGTAGCGCCGTCGGCCAAAACGCAACGACTGTCGCCACCGCAGGGCCTGGACATAAAATCGCGAAAACAACCCCATGCAAAGTAGAGTTACCGCGTCCGGGACACGAGCGCGCGTCTACGCGCTGGCCATGTCCGGGACGACCGCCTCGATCTTGGTCTTCAACGTCGCGGCGTTGAACGGCTTGACGATGTAATTGTTCACGCCGGCCTTCTTGGCGGCGATCACGTTCTCGGTCTTGGATTCCGCCGTGATCATGATGAAAGGGGTGGTGGCAAGGTTGGGATCGGCCCGCACTTCCTTGAGCAGGTCGTAGCCGGTCATCGGCTCCATGTTCCAGTCGGAGATCACGAGCCCGTATTTCTTGCCGCGCATCTTGTTCAGCGCCGCCGAACCGTCACTGGCATCGTCGATGTTCTCGAAGCCAAGCTGCTTCAGAAGATTTCTGATGATACGGATCATGGTGCTGTAATCGTCCACCACCAGAACCGCCATCGACAAATCAACCGCCATCTCGACCCCCAAGCGAATCCAACCACGGCAAATCAATAACGCCCGCGACGGCGACATGCCCGCAGTCCACCGCAACCACTAGCATCAGCCCTTAAACAGCCCGTTAACCCGACCGCGACCGGAAACGCATAAACCTCCGAAATGCCTCGATTTTGGACCCGCTTGACTTCACGGGCTGCGTCACGTCACGGTCGCGCCCCAGCCGAAAATCCTCAAAAGAACGCAAGGAAATGACGCCCGGTTTTATTGTCATCCGCGACACCACCCAAGCGGCCGCGATTCCCAGGGGAGCCGTGGTGGCGATGGGCAATTTCGATGGCGTCCATCTCGGCCATCGGGCCGTCATTGCAGCCGCGCTCGAGATGGGCCGGACGCACGGCAGGCCTGCGCTGGCGCTGACGTTCGAGCCGCACCCGCGCCGCTTCTTCAGTCCCAACACCCCCCAGTTCAGGCTCACCGACGAGACCGCCAAGCTGCGGCTGTTGGCCGGAACCGGCCTCGCTGGCGCCGTCGTCATGACTTTCGACAAGGTCCGCGCCGAGACCACGGCGCAAGATTTCATTTACCATCACCTGGTCGGGCGGCTCGGCATCAGCGGCATCGCGGTCGGCTACGACTTTCATTTCGGCAAGGGCCGCGTCGGCTCCCCGAGCCTGTTGGTCAACGAGGCGCCGCGGCTCGGCATCGAGGTCGATGTGCAACCTCATGTCGATATCGCGGAACGGCCGGTCTCTTCCAGTGCGATCCGCATGGCGCTCGCCGAGGGCCTGATCGCCGATGCCACCGCCATGCTGGGCGGCCCCTGGTTCGTGTCCGGCGAGGTGATGCACGGCGAGAAGCGCGGCCGCGACCTCGGCTATCCCACCGCCAATATCCGCCTCGACAAGAATTGCGGGCTCAAGCACGGCATCTATGCGGTGCGGGTCGGCCGCGGAGCGGAGCGGATCGACGGCGTCGCGAGCTTCGGCCGCCGCCCAACCTTCGACAATGGCGCGCCGCTCCTGGAAACCTTCCTGTTCGATTTCGATGGCGACCTCTATGGCCAAACGCTCGACGTCGCCTTCATCGGCTTCATTCGCGAGGAATTGAAGTTCGACAGCGTGCAAGCGCTGGTAGCCCGGATGGATGACGATCAAGCCCACGCCCGCGCCGCATTGGCCGCTGCGCCTGGCGCGTTTCCAAAGCTCGGAGTGGTGGATTGAGTAAGACCGAAAAGCAGAAGATGCTTGCGGGCGAACCGTATCGTCCCGGCGATGCCGAAATAGCGGCCGATCAGGCTGCGAACAAAGTCTGGCTCGTGCGCTACAACGCGGCGCTGGCCCTGCCTGTATCTGAGCGCCACGCGCTGCTGTCCGAACGTCTCGGTCATGTCGGCGCGGGCGCCGTGATCCGTCCACCGTTCTTTTGCGACTACGGCTACAACATTCGTCTTGGCGACGGGGTTTTCCTGAACTTCAACTGCGTCATCCTCGATGTCGTCGAAGTGACCATCGGCGATCGCACCCAAATCGGACCCGCAGTGCAGATGTACGCCGCCGACCACCCTCGGGATGCCACTATGCGCCGCAGCGGGCTCGAATTCGGACGCCCCGTGCGGATCGGCAACGACGCCTGGATCGGCGGCGGCGCCATCATCCTGCCTGGCGTGGCAATCGGCGACGGGGCGGTGATCGGGGCCGGCAGCGTGGTCACGCGCGACGTTGCCGAGGGACAGACCGTTATGGGCAATCCCGCCCGGCCCAGACACCCCAAACCGTCGCTTTGAGCATGGCAAGCAGATGCGGCAGGGCTTTGCGATTCCCTCGCCCGGCTGCTATGGAAAGCGCCATGTTTGCGCGGCGCACCATCGGCATTAGCGGCCCGGCTTCCGCCTGAGCTTTCGAGCTCGGCGCAAGACCGGGATTGCCTCCGTTCACCCGCGATTGAACGTGCCTCTCGCGCCCTTCCTAGCCAAAACCAGAGCCGTTATGTCCGAAAAGCCGCAAAAGTCCGACGCGACAGACTATTCAAAAACCCTGTTCCTGCCGCAGACCGAATTTCCGATGCGGGCCGGCCTGCCGCAGCGCGAGCCGGAAATTTTGGCGCGCTGGAACCAGATCAACCTCTACGGCAGGCTGCGCGAGAACGCGCGCGGCCGCGCCAAATTCGTGCTGCATGACGGCCCGCCCTACGCCAACGGCAACATCCATATCGGCCACGCGCTGAACAAGATTCTCAAGGACGTGGTGACAAAAAGCCAGCAGATGCTCGGCTTCGATTCCAATTACGTGCCGGGCTGGGACTGCCATGGGCTGCCGATCGAATGGAAGATCGAGGAGGAGAACTACCGCTCCAAGGGCAAGGCGAAGCCGGACTTCCGTGACTCCGCGGCGATGGTGGCGTTCCGGAAGGAGTGCCGCGCCTATGCGACGCACTGGCTCAACGTGCAGCGCGAGGAATTCAAGCGGCTCGGCATTATCGGCGACTGGGATCATCCCTACGCCACGATGGATTATTTCGCCGAAGCCCAGATCGCGCGCGAATTGATGAAATTCGCGGCCAACGGCACGCTCTATCGCGGCTCGAAGCCTGTGATGTGGAGCGTGGTGGAAAAGACCGCGCTTGCGGAGGCCGAGGTCGAATACGAGGACTATACCAGCGATACGGTGTGGGTGAAGTTTCCGGTGTCGTCGCCGACCGATGGCGCGCTGGCGGCGGCATCCGTCGCGATCTGGACCACCACGCCGTGGACGTTGCCCGGCAACCGCGCCATCTCGTTCTCGCCGAAAATTTCCTACGGTCTCTACAAGGTCACCGACGCGCCCGCCGACAATTGGGCCAAAAGTGGCGATCTGCTGATCCTCGCGGATGCGCTCGCCGAAAGCGTGTTCAAGCAGGCCCGCGTCACGAGCTATGAAAGAGCGCGCGATATTCCGTCCGACACGCTCGATGCGGTGGAGTGTTCCCACCCGCTGAAGGGCTTTTGCGGCGGATACGAATTTTTGGTCCCGCTGCTATCAGGTGACCACGTCACCGACGATACCGGCACCGGTTTCGTGCACACCGCGCCCGGCCATGGCCGCGAAGATTTTGACGTCTGGACCGCCAATGCGCGCGAGCTGGAAGCGCGCGGCATCAATACCGCAATCCCCTACACCGTCGATGAGAACGGCGCTTTCACCGATCACGCGCCAGGCTTTACCGGCAAGCGCGTCATCAATGACAAGGGCGAGAAGGGCGACGCCAACGACGCCGTGATCAAGGCGCTGATCGAGGCCGGCATGCTGCTGGCGCGCGGTCGGCTGAAGCATCAATACCCGCACTCCTGGCGCTCAAAGAAACCGGTGATCTTTCGCAATACGCCGCAATGGTTCATCGCGATGGACAAGGACATCGCGGACAACGGCCGCGCAAAACCCGGCGACACCCTGCGCGCCCGGGCGCTGCATGCGATTTCGGTAACGCAATGGGTCCCGCAGTCTGGTGAAAACCGCATCAACGGCATGATCAACAGCAAGCCCGACTGGGTAATCTCGCGCCAGCGCGCCTGGGGCGTGCCCATTGCCGTGTTCGTGCGCGAGAAGGACGACGGCTCTGCGGAAATCCTGCAGGACGAGGCCGTCAACAAGCGCATCTCGGATGCCTTCGAGCAGGAAGGCGCCGACGCCTGGTACATGGACGGCGCGCGCGAACGCTTCCTTGGGTCGCGCGGCAACGAGGACTGGAAGAAGGTCGACGACATCTGTGACGTCTGGTTCGATTCCGGCTCGACGCACGCCTTTGTGCTGGGAGACCCCGCGCACTTTCCCGGTCTCGCCGGCATCAGGCGCAAGGTCGATGGCGGCGCCGACACCGTGATGTATCTGGAGGGAAGCGACCAGCACCGCGGCTGGTTCCAGTCGTCGCTGTTGGAAAGCTGCGGCACCCGCGGCCGGGCGCCGTTCGATATCGTGCTGACCCACGGCTTCACGCTGGACGAGAACGGCCGCGCAATGTCGAAGTCGCTCGGCAACGGCGTCGAGCCGCAGAAAGTCATCGCGCAATCCGGCGCCGACATCTTGAGACTCTGGGTTTGCGCCACCGATTATGCCGACGACCAGCGCATCGGCCCGGAAATCCTGAAGAACACCATCGAGACCTACCGCAAGCTGCGCAACACGATTCGCTGGATGCTCGGCACGCTGCATCACTTCAAACCTGAAGACGCGGTCGCGCATGCCGACATGCCCGAGCTGGAACGGCTGATGCTGCACCAGCTTGCCGAGCAGGCTCAAATCGTGCGCCGGGCTTATTCGGAGTTCGACTACAAGACCGTGGTCGCGAGTCTTTCGGCCTTCATGAACACCGAATTGTCGGCGTTCTATTTCGACATCCGGAAAGATACGCTGTACTGCGATCCGCCGTCGTCATCGGCGCGGAAGGCGGCGCTCACCACCATCGACATCATCTGCGATGCGATCCTCAAATGGCTGGCGCCGGTCTTGAGCTTCACCTGCGACGAGGCATGGCAAATGCGCAAGCCGGCTTCAAATCCGTCGGTGCATCTCGCGCTGTTTCCGAATGGCTTTGGCGAATTCCGCGACGCGCGGCTGGCGGCCAAATGGGAGACCATTCGTAATGTCCGCCGCGTCGTCACCGGTGCACTGGAGCTCGAGCGCGCCGCCAAGAACATCGGCTCGTCGCTGGAGGCTTCCCCGCTGGTCTACGTCTCGGACAGGAATATCCTCGCCACGCTGTTCGACGTCGACCTGGCCGAGGTTTGCATCACCTCGAACTACGAAGTGAGAGAGGGCGAAGCGCCACCCGGCGCCTTCCGCCTCAACGAGGTGGGCGGTGTCGCGGTCGTGGTCGAACGGGCCGTCGGCACCAAATGCGCGCGGTCCTGGAAGATCCTGCCCTCCGTCGGCGAGGATCCCGAATATCCCGACGTCTCGCCGCGCGACGCAAAGGCGCTGCGCGAATGGAAGGCGCTGGGAGTGAGAGTTTAAAAATTCATGGTCGTCCCGGACAAGCGAAGCGCGATCCGGGACCCATAGCCACCGGCGTTTGATAGGGATTGAGGACGATGACCAATAGTCTTTCAAACAATTTCCGACACGGCGTATGGGTCCCCGCCTTCGCGGGGACGACAGCGGATTATGTGGCGGCGCTCCGCCAATGACCTCGCCGCTCCGCCCGGGCGTGATCGCCGGCCTTGTCACGCTGGCGCTGGATCAGGCCTCAAAACTCTGGCTGCTCTACGTGTTCGACATCGGCCATCGCGGCACGGTGAAGGTGACGCCGTTCTTCGATCTGGTGCTGGCCTGGAATATCGGGATCAGCTTTGGTTGGTTCCAGAACGACAGCCAGGCCGCCCAAATTGCGCTGATGGTGGTCAAGGCCGCAGCGGTAATCGCCTTGGCCGTCTGGATGGCGCGGTCGCGGACCATGATGGCAACGGTGGCGCTGGGGCTGATCATCGGCGGCGCCATCGGCAATGCCATCGACCGTGTCGCCTATGGTGCGGTGGTCGATTTTGCCTTGTTTCACCTCCAGATCGGGGGAAAACCCTTCAATTGGTACGTGTTCAACCTTGCAGATGTGGCGATCGTTGCTGGTGTCGCGGCCCTATTGTATGATTCTTTGCTGGGGGCATCCGAAGGATATCCGCCGCAAAAGCGCCCCGATCCCGGCTGATACGGGCGCCCAAGGGCGGAAAACCGCCTGCATGGCGCCCCCGCAAGAAATTGGACAGGTAAAGCGATGCGCAAGACCGAAGCCAGTGGTTGGATGGTGCGGAAACCGAAGGGGGCGCTGACGCGCGGCTTGCGGCTTTCGGCTGTCGCGCTCGGTATCGGACTTGTGATGACGGTCGGCGTCGCCCGCGCCCAGGAAGACGAGGAGGACGACAAGACCTTCGAGGAAAAGATCATCGAAGGCATCATGGCGGGCATCGGCGGCACCAACATGGACAACCGCGGCATCGACTATCGCGAGCGCTCGCCGCTGGTGGTGCCGCCCAAGATGGACCTGCCGCCGCCGGCCGGCACCACGGCCGAAGTGAAGGCGCCGAACTGGCCGAAGGACCCTGACGAAGCGCGCCGCAAGGCTGCGATCGCCGCGCGCAAGAAGGCCAAGCCGGATCCGATCGAAGCCGGCCGCATCCTGACCCCGGGCGAGCTCAACGCCGCCAGGACGACTACCCGTACCCCCGCCAATGCTGGCGATTCGTCCCTGCCCGGCGATCCCGGCGCCAACGCCATCCTTAGTCCGTCGCAGCTCGGTTTCACCGGCTTCACCAATATTTTCGGCGGCAACACGACCGAGACTGCGCCGTTCAAGGGCGAACCGACCCGGGATTCGCTGGTCCAGCCCCCTCCCGGCTACCAGACGCCATCGCCGAACTTTGCCTACGGCACCGGCCCGAAGGAATCGCTGAACAAGGAATACAACCCGGCCGCCGGCAAGTATGGCGAATAGTTAAGCTGATCTCTCCGGTTCGTGACGACCACCGGTCTTAGCGCGGTGTAGCATGCCGCGGCCGGCTCCCGAACGCTTCCCATTCGGATCGCCCATTTTGAAACATTGTGCGTTCTTGTCGCAAAACCGGTGCCCATTTTTACGCAATACGCGCTAGACAGGTCATGATGTCCTCATCCCGCTTTGCCGTCTCCGTTTTCGCCGCGCTGGCATCAGTACTTGCTCTCGCACCCTCCGGCGCCCTCGCCCAGACCACCGTCACCTCGGCACCGCCCGCCAGCTTTACCCTCGGCAACGGCTTGCAGGTCGTGGTGATCCCGGATCACCGCACGCCCGTGGTCACGCAGATGATCTGGTACAAGGTCGGCTCCGCCGACGAGACGCCGGGCAAGTCGGGCCTTGCGCACTTTCTCGAACATTTGATGTTCAAGGGCACGGCCAAGCATCCGGCCGGCGAATTCTCCCAGACGGTGCTCAAGATCGGCGGCAACGAGAACGCCTTCACCTCGACCGACTACACCGGTTATTTCCAGCGCGTCCCGCGCGATCAGTTGGCAAAGATGATGGAGTTCGAGGCCGATCGCCTGACCGGCCTCATCCTGAAGGATGAAAACGTGCTGCCGGAGCGCGACGTCGTGCTCGAGGAATACAACATGCGGGTTGCCAACAACCCGGAGGCGCGGCTCACCGAGCAGATCATGGCGGCGCTCTATCTCAACCATCCCTACGGGCGTCCCGTAATCGGCTGGCACCCCGAGATCGAAAAGCTCGATCGCGAGGATGCGCTGGCGTTCTACCGGCGCTTTTATGCGCCGAACAACGCGATCCTGGTGATTGCCGGTGACGTCGAGGCCGCTGACATCAGACCGATGGCGGAAAAGACGTTTGGCCCGGTCGCGCCGCAGCCCGCGATTCCCGCGCGGCGCATTCGCCCGCAGGAGCCGGAGCCGGTCGCGCCGCGCACCGTGACGCTGGCCGATCCGCAGGTCGAGCAGCCCACCGTGAAG
>JBATYU010000587.1:0-8471 GCA_049674245.1 Bradyrhizobium sp.
AACACCAGGCGTGCCATCGATTTCCATGAGAGCGACAAGATTGATGAAAAGGCGTTGCAGGCGCTCATTCGCGCCGCCGTGGCACTGAACATTTCGGTGCGAGCTGCCGCTGGCCCCGTCCGCTCTCGGAAGAGACCAAAGAGCGCGTGAGGAGCGGGTCATTTAGAGCGTTTTCAAGCGAAGTGGAAACCGGTTCGCGTCAGGAAAACGCGTCGATCAAGAATCTAGTCAAAAGGATGGACCAATGAACGAAACATCGACCGAAACGCGCTCCGTCGTTGTCGAACGTGAGATCCCTTATCCGCCGGAAAAGATCTGGCGCGCGCTCACGCAACCACACCTGATCGAGGAGTGGCTCATGAAGAACGACTTCAAGCCTGTCGTGGACCATCGTTTCAATCTTCGCGGAGATTGGGGCGCTGTCGACTGTCAGGTCATGGCCGTCGAGCCGAACAAAACGCTGTCTTACACGTGGGGTGCAATGGGTCTCGAGAGCGTCGTCACTTGGACTCTCACCCCTACGGGCGCCGGGACCCATTTGCGCATGGAGCAGTCGGGCTTCCGGCCGGATCAGCAACAGGCATACCAGGGCGCCAAATACGGGTGGCAGAAGTTCTTTGCGGCCCTGGAACAGGTCTTGGCGCGGATAGATTGAAGGCTGCCGGCACAATTCAAAGCCGGCAGATAACGCGTTGGTCATCGAGCCTGAGGCCGTAACACGGATAAGATCGCCCTGATCGTCCACCCGCTCTGACCGCGAACGACTATGACCTGCTTCCGTCGAACCGTTAGCGAAACGATGCGAGGGATCGTTCAGCCGACCGCGGCACGAAAGATATGCATATAATTGCCGCCCGCGATCTTTCCGGCCTCTTCGGGCGAGAAACCGCCGCTCAGCATCGCCGCGACGAGATGCACCCACTTCGAGTAGTCCTGCAGAGTGCCGGGGGCGACCTGCTGGTCGGTGCCGATGCAGACGTGCTCGACGCCGACGACATCAGCCATTTCCTTCAGGCCGTCGACGTATTTTTCGAGGCTCGGGAAGAAGTGCCAGATACCGATTGCGCCGCCGGTCTCGGCGATCGCGCGAGCGTGGTCGCGGCTGATCTGCCGTCCCGTGAGCGGCGTCGGACCCATCGCCTTGGATTCAGAAAGCGCGGTATGCGACAACAATAAAGGCTTGGTCGCGACCTTGACCGCCTGCTTCACGGTGTCCTCGGTCGCATGCGCGACGTCGCAGACAAATCCGAGCCGGTGGCAGGCGCGGATCACCTCGGCGCCGTACGGGGTGAGCCCCTGATGCGTCACGACGCCGGTCTGGAAGTCGCCAATGTCGTTCGGCGTATAGTGCACGAGCTGAACATGCCTGACGCCGCGCTGATGCGCCTCTTCGAGCCGCTCGAGCTTTCCCTCGAGGAAGTCGAGCCCTTCCACGTCACCCACGATCGAGGGTTGCCCCGCGGCATGTGCGGCCTCGAGATCGGCTGCCGAAAGTGCGCGACGCAAGCCGTGGTTGGCGACCATCTCATCCACCCAATCGAGGCGTCCAAGATGGTACTTGTAGAGCTGGTCCGGCTCCGGCGTGCGCAGCGCGCCTAGCACCCCGGCGGCATTCCTGCCGAGGATCGGGCCGTCCGGCACATCCGCGAGGCACGCAACCGCCAACGATCCCGCCCGCATGCCGGTCGCGAGACTGTCATTGGGCGGCGCCTGAGACGTGATCCCGCTGGTTCCGCCATGGGTATGGACATCCACGGAGATGGATTTGCGCAGCACGTCGAGCGCCGCGGAGGCGGTTTCGGCCGTCTGGGCAGCGGCGGTCGAACCGCGCGGCCCGACGCCACCACCGAGCATCGCGCCGACCGAAGATAAAACCGTACTCCACATCCACTGCCGGCGCGTCAGCGTGTGGCCGTGACAGAGACCGTGACCGCAGCAATCCATGGGCGTCCTCTCGCGGATGGGCCGGCACCTTGGCCGCCACGCTTCAGTGGTCGATTGAACCGCGGGGCGCCGCCCGGTTCAAGCCCATCAATCCCGGCGCCAGTATTCATTTTGGACCCGAAGCGGACGCCCGCGCGACCGAGGTCCGTTTGGACTTCCTCCGAGTACGTCGATACGCTGTCGGACAACCCAACCCGTCCGCTCTGGCGCGAGCAGGCGAACGTCCGGGGAGCATCAGCAATGGACTTCCAACTTACCGAACAGCAGCGGCGGATGGTGGCCGCAGTGGGCGAGCTTGCTCAGGGGGAGTTCAAGGCAAACGCGCAAAAGTATATGGATGGCACGTTCCCTTGGGAGAACATGAAGAAGCTCGCCGATATCGGCGTCCTCGGCATGTCGGTCCCCGAGGAATATGGCGGCCTTGGCTTGCCGGTATTCGATACGGCATTGGTGCTCGAGGAGATCGCAAAGACTTGTTATGTCACCGCTATGGCCACCCTCGGTGAGGCCGGTGTTCAGACCCGTGTGATCTCGACCTACGCTCCCAACGCCATTCGCGAGCGAATTCTTCCGAAGGTCGTCTCCGGTGATTGCATATTGGCCGTCTGCATGACCGAGCCGCACGCCGGCACCGACGTGGCAAACTATCGGACGAACGCCGTCATCAAGGGTGACCGCGTCGTCCTCAATGGGACAAAGACGCTGATCAGCCGGGCTAGGGAGGCTGGCATGTTCGTCATCTTTACGCGGATCGACGGCAAGCCGGGCCGCGAGGGTATCGGCTGCGTTCTGCTGGAGCCCGATACGCCGGGTTTCGAGGTGACCGGGACCTACCACACAATGGGAGGCGAGAACCTCCACGAGATCCAGTTCGACAATTGCGAATTGCCGGTGGAGAATCTTGTCATTCGCGACGACGGCTTTCGAAAGCTGCTGAACGCCTTCAATACGCAGCGCTGCCTCAATCCGAGTATATCGCTAGGCCTGGCCGAGGGTGCTTTTGAAGAAGCCCGCAACTATGTCAGGGACCGAACGGTGTTCGGAAAGGCGATCGGCGACTATCAAGGCGTGCGCTGGAAACTCGCGGAGATGTATCGCGAAATCGAGGTGGCCCGCAGCATCCTCTATCGCGCCTGCATCACGGCCAACCCGTTTCCCGATGCTCTCATGGCGGCGGTGGCCAAGATCACGTGCAACGAGATGTCCAACCGGGTCACCAGCGAGGCGATCCAGTTGCATGGTGGATTCGGTTTCACCGACGAATTCGCGGTGTCGCGTCTCTATCGCGGAGCACGCTACGGCACGCTCGGCGGCGGCACCTCCGAGACGCTGCGTGATCTGATTGGCAAGCGGATTATGGATGCGGCGGAGACGGGCGCGGAGCTGCTGGCGTACGACATGATGAACGGCGCTGGTCTCGCTGCATGTGGCATAAACCTGACCTAACCATCGTTCCGACGAATGTCTGCTGTTGATGTCCAAAGTCGCCTAGCACAGAGGAGATGCCCCGATGATTACTATCGATTCCCAGGTCCATGCCTATGAGGCAAACACTCCGAAGCGGCCATGGCACAGTGTGCCGAACTGGCCCGCTCACGTCACCGGAGACGAGATGGTGGCGGCGATGGACAAAGTCGGCGTCGACGGCGCGATCTTCATCTCCGCCTTTTCCATGTACCGCTACGACGCCAGCTATGCCGTGGAAGTGCAACGAGCCCATCCCGGCCGCCTCGCCATCGTCAAGCCGGTCGATCCGGACGATCCTGGCGTGGCCGATGTCGTCGCCGACTGGAAGAATACGCCCGGCACGGTCGGAATCCGCATCATGCTGACGAAGGAGGCCAAGCGCGATCCGAACGACCCGGGCCTCGACCGGATCCTGCGCGCGGCCGTTCGCCACGACTTTCCGGTCAACATGCTGTGCTGGGGCAATCTGGAGGCGGGCACGGCGCTCATCGATCGCCATCCCGACACGCGATTCATCATCGACCATCTGGGCATCATGCAGCCGCGCGTGCCGCCCGCGCCGCCGCAGCCCTGGACCGACCTGCCGAAGGTGCTGGAACTCGCCAAGCGGGCGAACGCGGTGATCAAGGTCAGCGGCGCCTGCACGCTGTCCGTTAAGCCGTATCCTTTCCCGGACATTTGGGATCCGCTTGCCCGCGTGTTCGATGCGTGGGGTTTCGATCGCTGCTTGTGGGGCACGGACTGGACGCGCGCTTCCGCAGTCGTCGACTACGAGCAGGCCGTCAAGTCCTTCCTTGAGGCTGGCCGCCTGAGCGACACGGAGCGGGCCATGCTGATGGGCGGGGCCTGCGCCAAGGCCTATGGCTGGTCACCGAAGAAAGCTTAGCGCCAGATTCGTGGTCGAGTCCCCGCTTTCCGCGAGGACGACAAGCTCAGCTCGCCACCTCGAGCCGCTCTTCGGTCAATAGCCGCATCGCCGCGTCCGCTTCCATCGGCTCGCCGAAGGCAAACCCTTGCGCGTATTCGCAGCCGAGCTGATAGAGCTCGACCGCGTCGGAATCGGTTTCGGCGCCTTCGGCGACCACCTCCATGCCGAGGTCGTGCGCGAGCGCGATGATCGATTTCAGGATCACCGGGCGGGTGCCGCGGCTCGTGGTGCGCACAAAGGACTGGTCGATCTTGATGGTGTCGAACGGGAAGCGCTGCAGATAGGCGAGCGAGGAATGGCCGGTGCCGAAATCGTCCAGCGACAGTCCGGTGCCGAGCTCGCGAATCCGCGTCAGCATCTGCGCCGCGTGCTCCGGATTCTCCATCACAAGCGATTCCGTCAATTCAAGCTTCAGCGTGCCGCGCGCCACCGAGGAGCGCGACAGCACGGTGCGGATGTCGTGGATCAGGTCGTGCCGCAGCAACTGCCGCGAGGAGACGTTGACGCTGGCAAAGATCGGTTCGCGCGACCGCATCGCGCGCTGCCAGACCGCAAGCTGCCTGGCGGTTTGGTCCAGCACGAACATGCCGAGATCGACGATCAAGCCGATCTCCTCTGCAATGCCAATGAATTCCGACGGCGACATCCGCCCCAGTTTCGGATGATCCCAGCGCGCCAGGGCTTCGAAGCCGGCGACGGCGCGGTCTTCAAGCCGCACGATCGGCTGGTACAGAATGGTGATTTCCTGCCGCTCGATGGCGCGGCGCAGTTCGCTTTCCAGCGTCAGGCGGTCGGTTTTTCGCGCCCGCATGGCCGGTTTGTACACATCGATGCGGTCGCCGCCGATCCGCTTGGAATGATACATCGCAAGCTCGGCGTCCTTGATGATCTCCTCGGACAGTTGGGTTTGCAGATCGGAGAGCGCGAGCCCGATCGAGGCGGTCAAGAAAATCTCGCGGTCGTTGAAGGCGATCGGTGCGCGGATGGTCTTGCGGATGGTTTCCGCAAAGGCGGTGATGCGCGCCGGCTCCTGTTCCGACATCAGGATCAGGCCGAACTGGTCGCCGGCCAGGCGCGCCAGCGTGTCCTGCGGCTTGAGGATCCGGGTCAGCCGCCGCGACAGGGTCAAGAGGATCGAGTCGCCGACCGCGATGCCGACGGAATCGTTGACCTGCTTGAAACGGTCGAGATCGATCACCATCAAGGTCGGCCGCAGGTTCGGCACGGTTTTGGCGAAATTGGCGACCGCGCCGAGGCGGTCGATGAATAATTTGCGGTTCGGCAGGCCGGTCAGATTGTCGTGCACGGAATCGTGCAGCATGCGCTCTTCGGCGTTCTTGGCCTCGGTCACATCGGTCAGGGTGCCGACCACCCGCGACACCTCGCCGTCGGAGCCTACCACCGGCCGCGCCTTCAGCGCAAACCACATGAAATGGCCGTCGGGCGTGCGCAGGCGGAAGTCCTGCACCAGGCGCCCGCGGCGCTGGTCGAGCACGCTGTCGAGCGCGGCGCGAAAGCGATCCTGATCGAGCGGATGCAGCACCTCCAGCCATCTCGCGGCGGGACCTTCCAGGGCGCCGCGTTTCAGGCCAAGCAGGCTTTCGGTCTCGGGGCTGGTGAACACCTTGTCAGCGGAGACGTCCCAGTCCCAGATCAGGTCGCCCGAGCCGGTCAGCGCCAGCGCCCGGCGTTCGACGTCGGAGACCACGCCGGTGGTCGCGCCGCCGCCGGCGAAGGCATGCTGCATCACCGTAAAGCCGATCAGCATCACGATCAGCACGAGGCCGCCGAGCAGCGCCGGGCCGACGATGTCGTTGGTGACGGTACCTGCCACCGTCATGCCGGCCGCGATCACCCAGACCACCAGCAGGAACCAGGTCGGGATCAACAGCACCGCGCGGTCGAAACCGTGGGTCGAGAGATAAACGATCAGCGCAAAGCCTGCGAACGCGATCAACATGAGCGACATCCGCGCGATGCCGGAAGCGACCGCGGGATCGAACAGCGCCAGCGCCACCAACGAACCCAGAAAGGCCAGCCAGCCGACGGTGATATGGGAATAGCGCACATGCCAGCGGCTGAGGTTGAGATAGGCGAACAGGAACACCAAGAGCGTCGCCGCCAGGACCGCTTCGCCCGCCGCGCGCCAAATGCGCTCGGCGTTGTTGGACATGTCGAGCACCTTGCCCCAGAAACCGAAGTCGACGCCGATATAGACCAGCACCGCCCACGCCAGTGCGGCCGCGGCGGGAAACATGATGCTACCCTTGACCACGAACAGGATGGTCAACACCAGCGCGAGCAGACCGGAAATTCCGATCACGATGCCCTGGTACAGCGTGAACGAATTGACTTTGTCCTTGTAGGCGTCGGGCTCCCACAGATAGAGCTGGGGCAATTTATCGGTGCGCAGCTCCGCGACAAAGGTGATGACGGCGCCGGGATCGAGCGTGATGCGGAAGACGTCGGCGGTCGGGCTCTCCTGGCGGTCCGGACGGTCGCCGGTCGAGGGCGTGATGGTCGCGATACGCGACAGTCCGAGATCGGGCCACAGCAAGCCGGACGAGACGATGCGGTAATGCGGCGCGACGATCAGGCGGTCGAGCTGGTCGTCGGTGTTGTTGGCGAGCGCGAACACCACCCAGTACTGCCCGCCTTCACGGGCGCGGACCTCGATGCGGCGGACGATGCCGTCGGTGCCGGGCGCGGTGGAGACCTGGATGCGATCGGAATCGCTGCGCTGATGATCGAGCACCGCGGTGAGGTCGATCGCGGGCGCGTCACCGCGGACGCTGACGGCGTCGATCGCGCGCGCCGGCGCAGCCGCGGCAAAAATCACGAGGCCCAGCGCAACGGGCGCAAGGCACCTGATCAGACGCAATGTCAGTTCTCCGCGTTCGACGCCAAAAAAGGGTGCAAGACGCATTGCAGCCGGAGCGTATGCGTTCGTCGTTGCGCGATAAATGACATGAAAGCGAAGGAAATCAAAGGGTTTCCGGTCGCGCTTCGGTGGCCAGGGCTAAGCCAGCAACACAATTTTGCCAATATGTTCGCTGCTCTCCATCCGGCGATGCGCGTCGGCGGCCTTCTCCAGCGGGAATGTGCTGTCCATCAGGGGTTTTATGCGCCCTTCGCGAAACAGCGGCATCACCTTGGCTTCGATGGCGGCCACCATCGCCGCCTTGTCCGCGTTACTACGGGGACGCAAGGTCGAGCCGGTGTGAGAGAGCCGCTTCACCATCAGCTTGGCGAAATTGGCGGTCGCCTTGGGTGTGCCCGACAGAAACGCGATCTGGACGATTCGCCCCCCGATCGCGGCGGCCTCGTAATTGCGGTCGATGTAATCGCCGCCCACCATGTCGAGGATGACGTCGGCGCCTTTGCCTGAGGTTGCATTCTTGACCTCCGCGACGAACTCTTCGTCTCTGTAGTTGATCGCGCGATCGGCGCCGAGTTTTGTGCAAGCATCGGCCTTGTCCTTCGAGCCGACGGTAACGATGACGTTGGCGCCGAAGGCCTTGGCGAGCTGGATCGCCATGGTGCCGATGCCGGATGAGCCGCCATGGATCAAAAGCGTTTCGCTCGCCTGCAAAGCGCCGCGCTCGAACACATTGTGCCAAACCGTCATCAGCGTCTCGGGAATCGCGCCGGCCTCCTGCATCGACAAGCTAGCGGGCACCGCCATCGCCTGGGCGTCCTGGGCGATGCAATATTGCGCGTAGCCGCCGCCGGCCACCAGCGACATCACCTTGTCGCCGACCTTGTGCCTGTTCGCCTCGCTTCCGGCCGCGACCACCTCGCCCGCGATTTCAAGGCCGGGCAGGTCGCTGGCGCCGGGCGGCGGCGGATAGGCGCCGGACCGCTGCGCGACGTCGGGACGGTTGACGCCGGCGGCCATAACCTTGACCAGGATCTCGCCCGGACCAGGCACCGGCAGCTTGCGGGTTTCGGGCAACAGCACCTCGGGGCCGCCGGGCTTGCTGATGCCGATGACGGTCATTTGCGCGGGCAGCTTTTCCATGATTTGTCCTTGCGAAATGCGGGAGATTTTGAAAGCGGCCCCTGCATTAGCCAGCCGCGTTGCGGCTGGCAACCGCCCCGGGGATCGCGAGCAGGGAGCAAGCCCATGGCC
>JBATYU010000588.1:0-3372 GCA_049674245.1 Bradyrhizobium sp.
GGCGGCGGCCGCGCCGGCAAGGCTGGCCAGGCGCTCCACAGGTAGCGTCTTGACCGCGTGAGCCAGCAGGGCGCCGCAGGCGCTGAACGAGATCGCGGCCGTTCCGGCGACAATGCGTCGAAGCAAAACCGCCATCCGATCCTCCGAAAGTAGAAGGAGCGCAGCGAGGATGGCTTCACTGTCACCCTTTTCGTGACGGCCGCCCGCGATCACGGTGTCCGCGAGCGCATCGATGTGTTCGGTGTCCGCGAGCCGCGTCAGTAGGGTCAACATCCGCGCTGCCTCGCTCGGTCCCTTGTCGTCCTTCGGGTACCATTCCTGAGTTGGCCACGCGGACAGCATGTATCCAGCGAGTTGGTGCGCCTGCTGCCGCAGCAACGATTGCCGATCTGCTCCACTGGCGATCCAGCGCTCGGTCAGGTCTTCCAGATAAGGCAAGGTGACGGACAGGCCCGCCTGATTCAAGACGGCGAGCATGTGCTGGCACGGCCACAGCACTAGCGCAGCCCGCCGGTAGGTGCGTTCGAAAGAGGCTCCTTCGTTGCCGGTCGCCTCGTGGAAATGTTCCTCGTCGGGATCCATCTCCGCAAGGGCATCGGGCGGACAGATTTCTTCATCCTCGAGCGGAAGCTCGCCCAGCGCCGAGGGTGCGCCGTCAGGTTGCCGCCATTCGGACAGGCGCACGCTGCGGTCGCAAATCTCGCCGGCCTCGAATTCTTCCTCATCCGACCACCTGCCGCGTCGCGAATGGAAGTCGGCCGCGTATTCGGCAATTCCGCTCTCCTCGACAGAAAGCTGCGCCAGATGCAGGTCGCAGCCGGCTTGCGACGCGACGGGGACGAGCACGCTCGCCACGGCCGCGTCGGCCCCCTTCAGTTTGTCAAAACCGAGTTCGGCCGATGTATAGGCGTGCTCCAGCGGATAGACCAGTTTCTTAGGCGCATCATCATCCGGCGATGGCGCGGCGACGGCCCATTCTCGCAGCAGAGCGAGCACGTCGTGCTTTTCAACCTGGTAGTCTGGCGGCTCCGGCGTCGGCCCCTTCTCCTTGCGCAACAGATTGTACACCAGGGTCAGCCGGCAGCCAGAGGTGACCGGCAGTACCTCGTGCAGACAATCGGCATAGAAGGCCGCGAAGACCGCTTCGGATGGCTCGTCGCAATGCAGGGCGAGGCTGACCTCGCGGCCCTTGTGCCTGATGACGAGTTCACCGCCGGTTGAAACCGAGGGCAGCACCACGACGAGCGTTGCAAACATGCCGGGTGACTTTTCGGTATCGCGATGGCTGACGAAAAAGCTGCCCTGATCATAGATGAGAAGCTTGTAGAATTCGGCTGCGATCGGCTCATTCACCCCGAGTCCCTCGGCGGCGCGCGCCACCATCACCTCCAGAGCCCGCGCCCAATGCTTGCCACCGATCCGCACCCGGTCGGCGCCGATCTGCCAGGTGCGCCGGACATCGGTATCGACCAGGGTATCGGCACCGCGACCATAGGGCGCGCGCTCGGCGACGGCAATGAGTTGCTTGGCCGGGGCCGGCAGCAACGGCAGTGCGACAACGCCGAAGCCGTCGGCCTCCAATCGCAGCGCCGGGATTTCGATAGCGCCGGAGGCACAGAAATCACCGGGCCGCCGTACCGTTCCCAACAGCTCTGCAAGTCTCGATACGATCGACACCATGGCGAGCCGCGTGTCTGCTCTTCAATTGGGATAAACTGCCATAATGTCGCAGAGCACCCGTGGCTTCAAGATCAGCCGCGGCGGCGTCCACCAAGACTTTGCGGGCGTTGCCCCAGCATGGCCCGCGGGCTGGACTACATGCAACAGCAACGGCAGATTACCCAGCATGGATCAAGAAATCGGGGCCGTTGGGTTCGGGTTCGCGGCCTTATTTCGAATTGTGGCAATTTGGCTCGCGCAAAGAGACTCGACCTCGTAACCCAGATTTTTTGCAGAGATACCAAGCGGCGATTTTCTCTTCGATATCGATCCGCGTCCCGTTCTTTAGCTGACGGAACGCACCTAGTCAGATTTGCTAGCTTGCAGCCGGATCGGCTCCGTCACCCGTCGTGCATTCCACGGAAGAGCCACACCCGTCCCGGCGGTTAAATCGGGACGGTGAGTGAGTTATAACAAAAGTGGTTGCGGGGACACGCAACCATCTCAAATTGCTATTCGAGGCTGCGGCCTGACCGTTGTTGCCAGTAGCTGTTCGCAGGTACCGCTCTCGTTGAAGATAAACGGTATTGGCTATCCGACCATGGCGCTGTCGGGCGGATGTACCCCGCGGTCGCGGGCCTCAGGGCGCGATGTCCCAGGGGCCTTACTTCTCCAGACGATCAACATGCTCCAGCGCACCGCCAGCCGAAACGCCCTGCCCGATTGGTCGAAGAGATTCGCCGACCCGATTTTGATCCCGAATTGCGGGAAGCCTTTGCTCAGCCTGCGCGACGCCGCGGCATACATCACCGCGCTGCCCAAGGAAGAACAGCAGGCGCCGCAATGGCGCTTGCCGCCGAGATGCTGCTGCTGGTCGCCGAGCACGGTGGCGACACGATGATGCCGCGCATCGCGATGATGAAGGCGCTGCACCGCCATGAGCCGCGACCGGATTCGGCACCGCGCCGCAAGCGGGTCAAAGCTTGCAGGATCGTCCGATAGACCGCGCGAATCCCTGCTTGATCACGCCTGCCATAGGCGCATATTTGGAGAATGACCGGGCGGGACCATTGGACCGAAAGCCTCGATTGCCCGAAATGTGGAAAGACCGGCACCGCCCAATTTTCGCAAGCGAACGGGCGGCCGTTCCACGAGGGCGACCAAGACATTCGTGTCGATCTCGTTCCCGTCGGTTTCAAAGCTGTCTCGACCGAATTCGGCAGCAGCTTTTACTGCGCTAGTTGCGGCACCTCTGCGGATCACAAATCGGTGCGCTGATGTCCCGCGATCAACGGGCTCCTGCGCCCCCGCGAGGCATCGCCATGCTGCGGCGCGGATTGGTCGAGGGTTGATGGCGGGCGGATCAAAGGCTCTCAGCGGGCCGCGCCCACCAGAGTTAGCGACCAAATGAAAGAGGCCGCCAACTGAGGCGGCCCTACTCGTCATCCTGCCCAAATAATTTCTGCACCTTTCGGTTGATGAAGTGCAACTTGGCGCAGGCCGGGCACGTCACCGCCTCATATTGATTTTCAACCTCATCCCCATCGTCGCTCAGCCAATGCTGAACTTTCATGGACGTGTCGGGACAGGTGAAGATGAATGTGGCCATAAGCCCAAATACGTTCGCCTGAGCCCTCGGTTTTGATCTAGCGCAAATGGACCGCAATTCATAAACTGGAACTTTCCTTGAACTGATGGCGCGCATTCAAGATA
>JBATYU010000589.1:0-5316 GCA_049674245.1 Bradyrhizobium sp.
GAGCACGCCTGGGAGCCGTTCGGTCCGGCGATGGTGACGAAACTGAAAGCCTCGCTCGACGGCAACGGCAAGATCGCCGACTGGAATTTCGACGTCTGGACCAATACCCATTCGATGCGGCCGGGCGGCGCCGGCTGCATGCTGGCGGCGCAACACATGGCGCAGCCGATCGCGGTGCCGGCGCCGAAGCCCATACCGTTGCCGGAGGGGGGCGGCGACCGCAACGCGATCCCGATCTACACATTCCCCAATGCCCATGTCGTGCACCACTTCATCCCGGCGATGCCGCTTCGGATTTCCGCGATGCGCGCGCTCGGCGCCTATCACAACGTGTTTTCAATCGAGAGTTTTATGGATGAGCTGGCGCTGGCAGCGGACGCCGATCCGGTCGAATTCAGGCTAACACATCTCGACGACCAACGCGGGCGCGACGTGATCGAAAAGGCGGCGCTTGGCTTTGGTTGGCAGAAGGGCCAGAAGCCGTCGCCGGACCACGGCTTCGGCTTTGCCTTTGCGCGTTACAAGAATCTCGCGGCCTATTGCGCCGTTGCGAGCGAAGTGGAGGTCAACCGCGAGACCGGGCGCCCTCGCCTGGTGCGGGCGGTCGCGGCAGTCGATAGCGGACAGGTGGTCAATCCGGACGGGCTCATCAACCAGATCGAAGGCGCGATCGTGCAGTCGACGAGCTGGACGCTCTACGAAAGCGTGACCTTCGACGATACCAGAATCACCAGCATCGACTGGCAAACCTATCCGATCCTGCGCTTCGATGCGGTCCCCGACAGCATCGAGGTGCACATCATCAACCGGCCGGGCCTGCCGTTCCTCGGCAGCGGCGAAACCGGACAGGGGCCGGCCGCGGCATCGATCGCCAACGCGATTGCCAATGCGACGGGAAAACGGCTCCGCAACCTGCCGCTGACCCGCAAGCGCATCAAGGATGCGATCGATGCATAAACGCTGCTATACTGCCGCTCCCGACCAGAGCGGGCCTTGCCGATAATGGCTTTTCTTTCGCATCTCAAATAAGGAGCAAATCCAATGACGCATGCCATTCGTTTTCACAAACCCGGCGGGCCCGATGTGCTGGTCTGGGAGGAAGTTCAAGTCGGCAAGCCCGGTCCAGGGCAAGCCCGCATCCGTCACACCGCGGTCGGTCTGAACTTCGTCGACATCTATAACCGTTCGGGGCTTTATCCGGTCCAGTTGCCAAGCGGCCTGGGCGGCGAGGGCGCAGGCGTGGTCGAGGAAGTCGGCCCCGGCGTCACCGACCTGAAGGCTGGCGATCGCGTCGCCTATGGCGCCGCGCCGGTCGGCGCCTATGCCGAAGCGCGACTGATCCCCGCCGATCGCCTGCTCAAGCTGCCTGATAGCATCGACGACAAGACGGCAGCGGCGATGATGCTGAAGGGCCTGACGACGCAATATCTGATCCGCCAGACCTATCGCGTCAAGGCTGGCGACACCATCCTGCTGCACGCGGCCGCCGGCGGCGTCGGCCTGATCCTGAGCCAGTGGGCGAAGCATCTCGGCGCGACCGTGATCGGCACCGTCGGCAGCGACGAGAAGGCAAAACTCGCCAAGGCCCATGGCTGCGCCCACACCATTGTCTATACACGCGAGGATTTTGTGAAGCGCGTCGAAGAGATCACGGAAGGCAAGAAAGTCCCGGTGGTCTATGACTCCGTCGGCAAGGATACCTTCTTAAAATCGCTTGACTGCCTGGCGCCGCTCGGGGTCGTGGCCCTGTTTGGGCAGTCGTCCGGCAGTGTCGAGCCGCTCAACCTTGGCCTGCTCGCGCAGAAGGGGTCGCTCTACGTCACCCGGCCGACACTCAACACCTATGCCGCCAAGCACGAAAACCTCGTCGCCATGGCGAAGGAGCTGTTCGAGGTGGTGCAGTCAGGTGCGGTCAAGATCGAGATTCACCAGACCTATCCGCTGAAGGACGCCGCCAAGGCGCACGCCGATCTCGCCGCGCGCAAGACCACGGGATCGACGGTATTGACGGTCTGAGACCCGACGCATTTACAAGGTGAGGAGGGGCGGGCAGGTTTGCCCGCCTCTCTTGCTGCCGGCTGCGCCGAATACCAATTAAATGCGCGTGGTCGTGGTTTTTGCCGGTGAGGCAAGGGGGAGTCGATGGCGCGCGTTCTCATCCTGTTGCCCGCGCGGGATTTCGACCCGAGCGAAGCCGCCGTGAGCTGGCAGGTGCTGGCGAACACACGCCACGCCGTCCATTTTGCGACTCCGGACGGGCGGCCTGCGGTTGCCGACGACATGATGCTGACGGGCCGGGGTCTCGATCCCTGGGGCGCCATTCCGCTATTGCGGAATCTGCCGCTGATCGGGCGCTTGATGCGGGCCAATCGCGATGCTCGGGTGGCCTACGCTGAAATGATCGCTGATCCGAACTATCTTGCGCCACAGCACTGGGATGCCGTCGATCCTGCGGAGTACGATGCGCTGGTGCTGCCGGGCGGGCATCGCGCACGAGGCATGCGCGACTACCTCGAAAGCGAAATCCTGCAAAGGCTTGTTGCGCATTTCTTCGACGCGCAGAAGCCGGTGGCGGCGATCTGTCACGGCGTGCTCCTGGCGGCGCGCAGCATCGCGAAACCAACCGGGCGTTCGGTTCTATGGGGATATCGGACCACTGCATTGACCTGGGCGTTCGAACGCAGCGCGTGGTCGGTTGCGCGTATCACCCGATTCTGGGATCCGAACTACTATCGGACCTATCTGGAGCAGGCCGGCCAACCCGAAGGCTTCATGTCGGTGCAGCAGGAAGTGACGCGCGCGCTGGCGCGTGCCGAAGATTTCCGCGATGTGCCCAGGGATGACCCCGACTATCGCCGCAAGACTTCAGGCCTGGTGCGCGATACCATGGACGACGCGACACCGGCCTTTGTGGTTCGGGACCGCAACTACGTTTCGGCGAGATGGCCCGGCGACGTCCACACATTTGCAAAGACGTTTGCAGGCATGCTGAAATAGCCAACATCAGGACCCGGCTCAGTGTCCGCCGCCTCGTCCAGGCGCCGCATAGGCAGCGCCCGCGAGAGCGGCGATCACGGCGGCAACGGTGAAAATCTTGACGTTCGAGAAGGCTTTGACGTTTGACATGGCGCACCCTCGGGCGCCCCCCAAAATCCCCAATGCGAGTAACTCAACCGAACGTCCACAATAACCCTCGCACGGTGCCAAAGTTCCCGCGAGGCAACGCGAACGGCCTCGAGGCGGACGGGGCAGGTCGCATCGCAACAGGGCTCGCGGGCCCTCGGAGAACCTTACAGAGAGCTTACAGGTCTGCCGCGCGGCCTTCTTGCAAAGGCGCTGCTATACCGTCTCATGCTTTCGCAAATCCCGCGCGTGATCGAAATCGCCGGCTTGCAGGTCGGCCTCGGACGTGGCGATGTCGGGAGGGGCGGCCTCGCTCAAAATGTCGGCGGTGATATCTTCCACCGAGCTATCCACGATTTCGTGGATGAAGCTGATATTCTTGTATTCGCCAGACGCCACGCGCGAAATCACTTCGCGTTTCGTGATCTCGGGATCCACCACGGCCTCGCGGCCGCGCCGCCCGTAGTCGATCATCACGACGAAATACTGCATGCTCGCTATCCGGCTTCGAACGCGGCAAGTATTTCCGAAAATCGGAAGCTAGTCAAGCTTAAAATTCAGTAAATCAGAAACAGCTCACTCGCGCTGGCGGCGAGGCGAGAATCACCCGGCACGGCTCATTTCGTCCCCTTCATTTCCCGGGGGTGAGTCCCGATATGCGGCCTGGTGCCCTTGCGCGACCGGGCTGCGCCTTTGGCCCGCAGCCTCTCGATCTGGCCCCTTGGCAGGGTGATGCAGATCTCCCCGATCCATTCCAGCTTCACCCCGTTGATCGGCTTGGCGTTAAAGCTCGTAAGATTGACCAAAGTGGGGGTTTTTCCGCGCTCGATGGTCTTCAAATAGCGCTCGCCGGTCTTCAGCCTGACCGCGGCCTCTTCGCCGTAAAAGCTCGAAACCGGATGGCGCTGCTCCTTGTAAACCACAATAATGTCGCCGGTTTCGTATCTGGGCAGCATGGAATCGCCTGCGACTTCAAAGGCAATGATTTCCTCCGCAATACGGAAGGGCAGCTCGATCTCGCCCAGCCCCTCGGGCGGAACCTGTTCGTGTTCCGGCTCGATGACCGCGCCGGCGCCAACCCGCCCCATGATCGGCACCGAATTCAGCTCGAGATAATCGACGATTAGGGCAATTTCCGACGCCTTGATCAGTCGAATTCCGGAGAAAAGCTCGGAGACTGCGCCCGGACGAACGCCCATCGCCTTTGCGAGACCGCCCTTGGTCTTGCCCGGCTTCTCAAGCCCCCGCTCGATCGTTTTGATGTCCAGCATGCCGCTATACTTCTGAAACCCAGAAGAGAAATCAATTCCGACTTTCGGAAATCAACTTGACTCTTAATTCGGAATAGCAGAAGATACTGGGCATGAACCAGGTAACGGCCACCACCAAGAAGCGGGGCGGCGAACGCAACAAGTCGCACAGGCTCATCAAGGCACACGACCGGCGATCCCGCGATCTGCCGCTCAATGCCGAGGTGGCGGCGATCGAAGTCGACGATCTGCTTGCACTGGAGCCGGGCGAGAAGATCGTCACCTTGCGCTCGATCCGCAACGATCCGCTAGGCCGGCTGCATTCGCATCGCCAGATCGACGAGGCGCAATATCAGGGCGGGCGCGCGTTCCAGAACGATTGGGAGAAAGCCGAGCATGGCCCGCAGGCTGTCGATCCGACCCGCGAATACGTCGATGGCGTGCAAAAGCGGGAGCCGATCACCGAGGGCTAGCGCAAGGCCGTGTTGCGGCTGGGCCGCGCCGAGCGCGAACTCGGCGCCGACGGCGCGGCGCTCGTGCATGAGGTGCTGATCATGGGGCTCTCGATGGAGCAGGTCGGCCAGCGGCGCAACTTGCTGACCCAGCGCTGGCGCGACTATTTCGCGCGGCGTCTCGGTGAATGTCTCGACCGCGAACCCACCAAGCGAGCTTCTGAACCAAAACCACACTGGAATCAAAGATTTCTAGTGTCCTTTCGAATCCTATGTCCGCAAAAACGTGGGTGCCGCGGCGCATAGCGAAGTTCGTATTCCGAACACTAGCATCGGGTGACTTTTTCCGCCCTTGGTATAATCTCCTTATCTTTAGCGAAGAGATTTCTGATGCGTAAAATCGTGCTCGTTGCAACCGCAACCATGGCCGTCGCGTGCCATGCTGCCTACGCCCAAGACCAGCCGAAAATCCGGCTCGCGCAGGCCACGAC
>JBATYU010000590.1:0-2941 GCA_049674245.1 Bradyrhizobium sp.
CGGCCCGCCGGCGCAATGCTAGGGTTGGAATATTGCCGACGTGTTCACGAATGTGCTGAACGATTGGTTAAGACGGGAAATTGCCCGCAAGGCCGTGGTGACCGCCGCGCCCATGTCGTTCCGTCGCACCGGCTTCGCGCGGAATTGAAGATTTAATCGCCGCTTTGCATTGCGCGCATATACTCGCGTATCAGTTGAGCTGTCGCGGTCAGCCCCTCTCATACGCGACGGCCTCCGTGGCTTGATTGCCATTCTGTTCAATCGCCGCGCCAAGACGGCAGATTTTTTCCGCGCACATCCCTTCCTCCGCTCGCCGAAATGCAAAACGGGATATCAGGACCCCCCGGACGTGCAGCGTATGCGCTTTACCGAGCGGCCGATCTCTGTTCCAACTAGCCTCCAACAGGCCGAACCAAATATCGGCCGCCTCGAGGAGGGATCGGCATGAAACTCGGCACTGCCATTGCAGAAATCATGAAGCGCGAGGGGATCGAGATTCTTTGCGGCTATCCGGTCAATCACCTCATCGAGCACGCCGCCAACGCCAACATCCGCCCGATCATGGTGCGTCAGGAGCGCATCGGCCTGCACATGGCGGACGCGATCTCTCGCGTCACCTCGGGCCGCTCGATCGGCGCGTTCTGTATGCAGCACGGTCCCGGTGCGGAAAACGCGATGGGCGGCGTCGCCCAATGTTTTGGCGAATCGGTGCCCGTGCTGGTGCTGCCGATGGGCTATGCGCGTCGGATCGCCAATATCGAGCCGAACTTCAATTCCAGCCAGGCGATGAAGGCGTTTGCAAAATCGTCCGAGCCGATCAACCTCGCAGCCGAAGTCGGCAACATCTTTCGCCGTGCCTTTACCAAGCTCAAGAACGGCCGCGGCGGACCTGTCATCGTGGAAATCCCGTCCGACATGTGGAACGAGGAGGTACCCGAGCCCTTGAACTACACGCCGGTGCTGCGGACCCGCTACGGCGCCGATCCCGTGCATGTGAAGGAGGCCGCGGCGCTATTGATCGGCGCCAAGCGCCCGGTGATCTATGCCGGCCAGGGCGTCCATTATGCGAAGGCCTGGCCACAGTTGAAACGTCTGGCCGAGCGGCTCGCCATTCCCGTGACGACGAGCCTCGGCGGCAAGTCGGCCTTTCCGGAGACGCATCCGCTTTCGCTCGGCTCGGGCGGTCTCGCGGTGCCGCGCGCGGTGCCGAAATTCCTAGGCGAAGCCGACGTGATCCTCGGAATCGGCTGCTCCTTCACCGAAACCAATTTCGGCATCGCCATGCCCAAGGGCAAGACCATCATTCACTCGACCCTCGACCCCGCGCATCTCAACAAGGACGTCGAGGCCAGAATTGGCCTGGTCGGCGATGCCGGCCTCGTGCTTGATGCGCTCCTGGAAGAAATCGGCAAGACCGTCACGGCGGACCGCGATGCGAAACCCGTCGCCGCCGAGATCGCGGCATCGCACGAGGAATGGCTGGCGAAATGGATGCCGAAACTGACGAACAACGACGCCCCGCTCAATCCCTATCGCGTGCTCTGGGATTTGCAGCACACGGTCGACATCAAAAACACCATCATCACCCATGATGCCGGTAGCCCCCGCGACCAGCTTTCGCCGTTCTGGAAGCCGGTCGAGCCGCTGTCCTATATCGGGTGGGGCAAGACCACCCAGCTCGGTTACGGACTGGGGCTCGCCATGGGCGCCAAGCTCGCAAAGCCGGAAAAGCTCTGCATCAACGTCTGGGGTGATGCCGCGATCGGCTTCACCGGCATGGATTTCGAGACTGCGGTGCGCGAGCGGATCCCGATCATGTCGATCCTCTTGAATAATTTTTCCATGGCGATCGAGCTGAAGGTGATGCCGATCTCGACCGAAAAATACCGCTCGACCGACATTTCCGGCGATTATGCCGCGATGGCGCGGGCCTTTGGCGGCTATGGCGAGCGGGTGACCAAGCCGGAAGACATCGTGCCCGCGATCAAGCGCGGCATTCAAAAGACGCAAGAGGGCATTCCCGTGCTGCTGGAATTCATCACCAGCAAGGAGACCGAGGTCTCAAGGCCAGGGACCTGAAGGCCTCAATCCGTCATTCCGGGATGGTGCGCCAGCACCAGACCCGGAATCTCGAGATTCTCCGATGCGCAATTGCGCATCGTAGTTCGATGCGGAGCCTGCCATCGGGCGCGCATTCGCGCGACCCGTTGGCATCGCCCCGGAATGACGAACCGTGGCTCTAGCCCGGCCGGTTCCCTGGTGAAATAATGGGGTTTCCGCGTGGGTACAGGGTGCTGAATGACCGCGCTTTCCAAGGACGTGGCCTCCGATCTCGGACAGGAGAATGCCCGGCTGCGGGCCGAGTTGCGCGCTGCCCGCGAACAACAGGCGGCCACCGCCGACATTTTGAAGGTCATCGCCTCCTCGCCCTCGGACGTACAGCCGGTATTCGACGCGATCGCGACAAGCGCCAAGCGGCTGATCGGCGGCTTCTCGGCTGCGGTTTTTCGTTTTGTCGACGACGTAGGTCACCTGGCGGCGTTCACACCGACTAGACCGGCTGCGGACGAAACCTGGAAAGCTTCGTTTCCGCGGCGCCTTTCCGATTTTCCGCCCTTCGAATGGGTGCGCGGCGGCGAGGCTGCGCAGATTCCCGATACCGAAGCCTTGCCGGATGTGCGGGATTTAGGGCGTTTGCGCGGTTTTCGCAGCGTGCTCGTCACGCCGCTGATGAGCGGTGGGGTCGTTATCGGCCTGGTCAGCGTTAGCCGGCTGGAACCCGGTTCATTCGCCGATCACCATGTCCAGTTGCTCCAGACGTTCGCCGACCAGGCCGTGATCGCCATCGAGAATACGCGGCTGTTCAACGAGACACAGGAAGCGCTGGAGCGGCAGACCGCCACGGCTGACATCCTGAAGGTGATCGCCAGCTCGCCGTCGG
>JBATYU010000591.1:0-1797 GCA_049674245.1 Bradyrhizobium sp.
CGGCAGGGCGATGGATGCCTACGCCAAACGCACCGGACGTGACGCCACGCACGCGTTTGTGGTCGGCGACGCCGACACGATCCTCGCGCGCGTCGCGGAATACATCGACGCCGGCGTGTCGAAGTTCATTTTGCGGCCACTAGGCGCCGACGACGACGTCATCCTGGCCCAGACCCGTCTGCTAATCGAGCAGGTGCTGCCGCGCGCGGAGGCGCGGTGGCCGAGACATCCGAAGGTCACCACGACCGATACATAACGACACGAAAATCATCGCCGGCCACCTGGTCCGCGAGCGACACCACGAGGGAGAGAACGATGCGCATCGGCGGGGCCATGTTTTTCACCGACTATTCGATGTCGCCGACCGAACTTGCGCGGGCGCTGGAGGATCGCGGCTTCGATTCGCTCTGGGTGCCCGAACACTCCCACATTCCATTGACACGCAAGTCGCCTTTCCCCAGCGGGGGCGATCTGCCGAAAAAATATTACGACGTGATGGACCCGTTCGTGGTGCTGGGCGCAGCCGCGGCGGTGACCAAAACGCTGCTGCTCGGGACCGGCATTTGCCTGATCGCGCAGCGCGACCCGATCCAGACCGCCAAGCAGGTCGCTTCGATCGACCAGGTCTCGGGCGGCCGTTTCCTGTTCGGCGTCGGCAACGGCTGGAACGAGGATGAGATGGCCAACCACGGCACCGCCTTCGCGAGCCGCCACAAGCTGGCGCGCGAACGTGTCGAGGCCATGAGGGTGATCTGGACTGAACCAAAGGCCGAGTATCATGGCGAGTTCGTGAACTTCGGGCCGATGATGGCCTGGCCGAAGCCGGTCCAAAAACCGCATCCGCCGATCATGGTCGGCGGCGCCTTCCCGTACGGCGCGCGGCGGGCCTTGCGCTACGGCAACGGCTGGATGCCTCACCGCTCTCGCACCCAGTACGCGGACGTGCAGGCCCTGCTGCCGAAGTTCCGTGAGATGGCGGCCGAAGCGGGCCGCGACCTGGCGTCGGTGCCGATCACGATCTGGGGCGCCAGGGAGAACCTCGACCTGCTCAAGCGCGACCGTGACGACGGCGTCTCACGCGTGGTCGTCAGCTTCGATTCCGGCAAGGCCGATACCATCCTGTTGGAGCTCGACCGCTGGGCGACGTTGATCCGCCAGCTCGGCAGTTAGCGTCGATAACGGAGGCATCTTTCGCTGCTAGACGAGCGGCAAGATCTCGGCCCTGAATTTCTGCATAGCCGTGAGGACCTCGTCGGCTGTCGAGCCGCCGAATCCGAAATCGATGCAGCCGACACCCATGTCGCGCAACGCCCGGATGTCAGCGGCGACGAGCGACGGCGGACCGGCGAACAGGCGGTGTTCGCCATCACCGGCCTTGGGTGGCGCGGTCTCGCCGAACACCGTGACGCGCAAGCTCAGGCCGACCGCCTTGGGATCGCGACCCGCTTCGGCGATCATCTTGTGCAGGCGCGCCACCTGGTTCTCGAAACGCGTCAGGCTATCGAGTGGATTTTGCGGGTTGGTACCGATCGGATACCACGCATCGCCGATGCGGGCAGTTCGTCGCAGCGCCGGACCGCTCTCGCCTCCGACCCAGATCGGCGGATGCGGCTTCTGCACGGGCTTCGGCGCGAAACCGATATTGGAGAATCGGACGTGCTTGCCGTCGAATTTCGGTGCATCCCTCGTCCAGAGTTCAACGAAGGCGCGCACATATTCGTCGGTCACCGTTCCACGCGCATCGAAGTCCGGCGCGTCGATGGCCTCGAACTCCTCGCGCATCCAGCCCGCACCGAT
>JBATYU010000592.1:0-1571 GCA_049674245.1 Bradyrhizobium sp.
TGCCCCTGACGCAGGAGCAACTCGAGATCGACGGCCATGCAATCGAGGCGAGAATCTATGCCGAGGATCCGGACAAGGGCTTCTTGCCTTCGACCGGGCGCCTCGTCCATCTCGTTCCGCCCCCCGAGAGCGATTCGGTTCGCGTTGATACCGGGGTCGAGCAGGGCGACGAGATCACGCCCTACTACGATCCGATGATCGCCAAGCTGATCGTCTGGGGCGCCGATCGCAAGCAGGCGCTGGCCCGCATGCGGCGAGCGCTGACTCAGTACAGAGTGGTCGGCGTCTCGAACAACATCAATTTCCTGTCCCGTCTCGTCGCCCTTCCATCCTTCGCCAATGCGGAGCTTGATACCGGGCTGATCGAACGCGAGCAGGGACTGCTGTTTCCGCCTCAGGAGGAGGTTCCCGGCGACGTGTGGCTCGTGGCTGCTCTTGCCGAGCTTCTGCACGAGCAGCGCGAGGTAAATTCGAAATTCGCAGCCGCGGCCGATCGGGGTTCGCCGTGGCGTGCGCTTGACGGTTGGCGGCTCAATGGTAGAGCGGAACGAAAGCTGGCGCTGCGTTTGCAGGAGAAGCTGCAGGAGGTGGTCGTCGTCGTCATCCCCGGGGGCTATCAGCTTGTGCTCAACGGGCGAAGTGTGCGCGCATCCGGGACGCTCGGTCGGGGCGGGGCGGTCCATGCCCAGCTCGACGATTCCCGAATAAATGCTGCGGTAGTGATCACGGGCGAGCGCCGCCACGTCTTCTATCGGGGGCTCTCATGGCCGCTCGCGCTGGTCGACACGCTCTATGTGGGCGGAGAGGGCGATGACGTCGAGGGAGGGTTGCGGGCGCCCATGCCCGGCAAGGTCGTCACGCTGATGGCCGAGCCCGGCGCCATCGTCGAGAAGGGAACGCCGCTTCTGGTTCTCGAGGCCATGAAAATGGAGCACACCATCACCGCGCCAAGAAAGGGCAAGGTCGTCAGCTTTTACGTGGCTGCGGGCGATCAGGTCGCCGACGGCGCCGAGCTTGTTGAATTCGAGGGGGCCGCAGTATGACCGACGTTCGCATCGTCGAGGTGGGGCCGCGCGACGGATTGCAGAACGAAAAGCTGGTCGTCCCGACGGCGACGAAGCTTGAGCTGATCCGGCGCCTGCGCGCGACCGGCTTGCGCGACATTGAGGCAACGTCCTTCGTGTCGCCGAAATGGGTTCCGCAGATGGCCGATCACGCGGAAATCATCCAGGGCCTGCGCGAGGATGCCGGTGTCACCTATTCGGTCCTGATGCCCAATCTGAAGGGGTTCGAGGCCGCGGTTGCGGCCGGTGCCCGCGAGGTGGCGGTCTTCGCATCGGCCTCGGAGGGCTTCTCGCGCAAGAACATCAATTGCTCGATAGCGGAATCGATTGATCGCTTCGTCCCGATCCTGAAGGCGGCACGGTCAGCCGGGGTGAAGGTTCGCGGCTATGTCTCCTGCATTGTCGCCTGTCCCTATGACGGTTCGATCGAGCCGAAGGTTGTCGCGGGGGTCGCTGCAAGGCTCAAGCAACTCGGCTGTTACGAAATCTCGCTCGGCGACACCATCG
>JBATYU010000593.1:0-8587 GCA_049674245.1 Bradyrhizobium sp.
ATCCGGGCGTGCAGATCTTCCACGAGACCCATACCTACAACGTGTTCGTGACCTCGCACGGCCTGATCATGATCTTCTTCATGGTGATGCCGGCGATGATCGGCGGCTTCGGCAACTGGATGGTGCCACTGATGATCGGCGCGCCGGACATGGCGTTCCCGCGCATGAACAACATCTCGTTCTGGCTGTTGCCGGCCTCCTTCGCGCTGCTTCTGACCTCGAGCTTCGTCGAGGGTGAGCCGGGCGCCAACGGCGTCGGTGCCGGCTGGACCCTTTACGCGCCGCTGTCGACATCGGGCCATCCGGGACCGGCGGTCGATTTCGCCATTCTGTCGATCCATCTGGCCGGCGCCTCGTCGATCCTGGGGGCCATCAACTTCATCACCACGATCTTCAACATGCGCGCGCCCGGCATGACCTTGCACAAGATGCCGCTGTTCGTGTGGTCGATCCTGGTGACGGTGTTCCTGCTGCTGCTGTCGCTGCCGGTGCTGGCGGGCGCCATCACCATGCTTTTGACCGACCGCAATTTCGGCACCACCTTCTTCTCCGCCGAAGGCGGCGGCGACCCCGTGCTGTTCCAGCATCTGTTCTGGTTCTTCGGCCACCCCGAAGTCTACATCCTGATCGTGCCGGGCTTTGGCATGGTCAGCCAGATCGTCGCGACCTTCTCGAAGAAGCCGGTGTTCGGCTATCTCGGCATGGCCTATGCGATGGTCGCGATCGGCGGCATCGGCTTCGTGGTATGGGCGCACCACATGTACACGGTGGGCATGTCGTCGGCGACGCAGGCCTACTTCGTCGCCGCCACCATGGTGATCGCGGTGCCGACCGGGGTAAAAATCTTCTCCTGGATCGCCACCATGTGGGGCGGCTCGATCGAGTTCAAGACGCCGATGCTGTGGGCGATCGGCTTCATCTTCCTGTTCACGGTCGGCGGCGTCACCGGCGTCGTGCTGGCCAATGCCGGCGTCGACCGCGTTCTCCAGGATACGTACTACGTGGTCGCGCATTTCCACTACGTGCTGTCGCTCGGCGCCGTGTTTGCGATCTTCGCCGGCTGGTATTACTGGTTCCCGAAAATGTCCGGCTACATGTACAACGAGACCATCGGCAAACTGCACTTCTGGTTCACCTTCGTCGGCGTCAATATGGCGTTCTTCCCGCAGCACTTCCTCGGTCTCTCCGGCATGCCGCGCCGCTACGTCGATTATCCCGACGCGTTTGCCGGCTGGAACCTGGTGTCGTCGATCGGCGCCTTCATCTCCGGTTTCGGCATGCTGATTTTCCTCTATGGGCTGGCCGAGGCCTTCCTGCGAAAGCGGCAGGCCGCCGACAATCCGTGGGGGGCGGGCGCCACCACGCTCGAATGGACGCTGCCGTCGCCGCCGCCGTTCCACCAGTTCGAAGTGCTGCCGCGCGTGCAGTAAAATTCAAGAAAGCGCGGCACCTTGACGGCGTCGCGCTTCTTCTCGGGAAGAAAGACCAATCTTGTCGGTTGTCGGCCACAACGCCATCGAGCTCGCGCCCCGGATTTCCGAGGCCGACGTCTCCGATTACGTCGCGCTATTGAAACCGCGGGTGATGTCGCTGGTGATCTTCACCGCGCTGGTCGGGCTTGTCATCGCACCGGGCCATGTCCACCCGGTGCTCGCGATCACCTCGCTGCTTTGCATCGCGGTTGGCGCCGGCGCCTCCGGCGCGCTGAACATGGCGCTCGAAGGCGACATCGACGCTCTGATGTCGCGCACCGCCAACCGGCCGATCCCGCGCGGCCGCATCACCCCGCCGGAAGCGATGGCGTTCGGCATCACGCTTTCGTTCTTTTCGGTGATGACGCTCGGCATCCTCGTCAACTGGGTCGCAGGCGGCCTGCTCGCCTTCACTATCTTCTTCTATGTCGTGATCTACACGATGTGGCTGAAGCGCTGGACCGCGCAGAACATCGTGATCGGCGGCGCCGCCGGTTCGCTGCCGCCGGTCGTGGCCTGGGCCGCGGCCACCGGTTCGCTGTCGGTCGAGCCGCTGTTGTTGTTCCTGATCATCTTCTTCTGGACCCCGCCGCATTTCTGGGCGCTGGCGCTATTTCGCTCCGACGATTACGCCCGCGCCGGCGTGCCGATGCTCCCTGTGGTCGCCGGGCCCGATGCGACGCGGCTGCAGATCCTGGTTTATACCATCGTGCTGGTCGCGGTCGCGGCAGCCCCCTGGCCGCTCGGCTATTTCGACGCAGCTTACGGCGTGACCTCGCTCATTCTAGGCAGCGGCATGCTGGCGCTGGCGGCCAATGTCTATCGCCGACGCGCCAAGGCGGAATCGTTGCGTGCCACGCGAAAGCTGTTTGCCTTCTCGATCTTCTATCTGTTTGCGCTGTTCGCGACCTTAGGCCTCGAGGTCCTGGTCCGCGCGGTCGCGCCAACGATCTGGTAAGGGGCACATGGGACGCGAATGGCCGACAACCGAGAGCCAGATGGAATCGTCCTCACCGAGGCGCAGAAAAAGAGCCGCCGTCAGCGCTCGATTGCCATTGCGCTTGCGCTTGGCGTTCTCGTGGTGCTGTTTTTCGCGGTCACCATCGTCAAGGGGCCGGCCGTCTTGAACCGGCCGCTATGATCGAAACGCTGTGATGGATATGGAGCCGACCAGAAAGCCAACGCCGACCGCGCCGCGCCTTGGCCGCGATGCGCTGGTGGCTGCGATCTGTGGCGCAGTCGTCGTGCTGATGGTCGGTGCGTCCTATGCCGCGGTGCCGTTCTACAACTGGTTCTGCCGCGCCACCGGCTTCAACGGCACCACGCAGGTGGCGACCTCGGCGCCTGCTGCCGGGCCGCTTGCGCGCAAGGTCGCGGTGCGCTTCGATTCCAATGTCGCGCCGGGGCTGCCGTGGAAATTCGAGCCGGAAGCGACCGAGATCGAGGTCAATATCGGCCAGGTCGTCACCGTCTATTACAACGTGACCAACCAGTCGGCGCGGACCACGACCGGGCAGGCCGCCTACAACGTGGCGCCGCTGACGGTCGGCGCGTATTTCCAAAAGATCAACTGCTTCTGCTTCACCGAGCAGACCATGGCAGCGGGCGAAAAGCGCGAGATGCCGGTGGTGTTCTATGTCGATCCCGCCCTGGTCGGCGATCACGACAATGACGGGCTGAACACGATCACGCTGTCCTATACCTTCTATCCCGTGCGCGATCCGGCACCCAAACCGCTCGCCGCGAGCGAAGCCGACAAACCCAAGGGCGACCTGTGACGGGATAGTTCTTGGGATTTGATTTTTGAGACGAATGCGTGCCGAAGTGACCGGCACCGCTAACGGAGAGACCGCAAATGGCTACGGCGCAAGTCAAGCACCACGACTACCACCTCGTCGATCCCTCCCCGTGGCCGATCGTCGGCGCCGTCTCGGCCTTCATCATGGCGGTGGGCGCGATCCTCTGGATGCACCATATGACGTCGGCGGCGCCGATCATCTTCGGCGCCGGCGTCGTCGGCGTGCTCTACACCATGGCGAGCTGGTGGGGCGACGTGATCCGCGAGGCGCAGTACAAGGGCGACCACACCCGCGTGGTGCAGATCAGCCACCGCTACGGCATGATCCTGTTCATCGCCTCCGAGGTGATGTTCTTCGTCGCCTGGTTCTGGGCCTTCTTCAACTCCGCGCTATTCCCGGCCGATCCCGTGCACGCCACCCGCGAGGCGCTGTTCGGCGGCGTCTGGCCGCCCAAGGGCATCGAGACCTTCGATCCCTGGCATCTGCCGCTGTTGAATACGCTCTTGCTCTTGACCTCCGGCACCACGGTGACCTGGGCGCATCACGCGCTCTTGGAGAACGATCGCCGGGGCCTGAAATACGGTCTGATCCTGACGATTGCGCTTGGCGTGAGCTTCACCTGCGTGCAGGCTTATGAATACAGCCATGCCGCGTTCTCCTTCGCCGGCAATATCTACGGCGCGACCTTCTTCATGGCGACCGGTTTCCACGGCTTCCACGTGCTGATCGGCACCATCTTCCTGATCGTGTGCCTGGCGCGCGCCTATGCCGGGCATTTCAGCCCGACCCAGCATCTCGGCTTCGAATTCGCCGCCTGGTACTGGCATTTCGTCGACGTGGTGTGGCTGTTCCTGTTTATCTGCATCTATGTCTGGGGCCACGGCGCGGAAACCATGGCCCACGGCGCGCATTGAACGGGTCCAACGTGTTAAGAAAGGGGTGGCCGCACGGCTGCCCTTTTTGTTGGCTGGTTGTCGCGCGTCGCCCTATCCGAAAGTCAGCTCGTTCAAAATTGATGGCTCATCGGAGTGGAACGGCCGCCCCACGCAGGCATTTACTTCCTGTTCTCACGGAGAAGTCCCATGCCTAAGTCAGCGCTCTTTGCCGCCGTTGCCCTGCTCATCAGCGTCGCGCCAGCATCCGCCGCACCCCGCGTTGTTACAGAGCCCGGCTGGTGCGCACAGTTTTACCCGAATGCCAACTGTCAGAATTATGGTCCCGGCAATCCCTACAGCAGCTATGGCTGGGCGCCTCGGCGATGGCATCATTGGCACCATTACCGACACTGGCACGGTTGAGGCGCCGACCGCGGGCCTAGGGCCGTAGGATGGGTTGAGCCAACGGGTCGCGCGAATGCGCGCCCGATGATAAACTCCGCTATTCCCATCATTCCTGGCCACGTGTCTGATGGGTTTCGCTTGGCTCAACCCATCCTACGACCGCACCCTCTCCCACAGGACGAGAGGGGAAGGACACAATATGCCGGACGAGAATCTGCCCACATGGACCGAGAGCGCACTCCGCGGCATCGCCTGCAAATGTCCGCGCTGCGGCAGGGGCAAGCTCTATGGGGGATTCCTTAACCTGCGGCCGAACTGCGAGGCCTGCGGGCTCGACTACGCCTTCATCGATACCGGCGACGGCCCGGCGGTCTTCATTATCATGATCGCCGGCGCCATCGTCGTGGCCTGCGCGTTGGTCGTGGAGATAAAATACCAGCCGCCGTTCTGGGTCCATGCGCTGCTCTGGCTGCCGCTGATTCTTGCGACCACGCTGTTGCCCTTACGCGCGATGAAATCGCTGCTGATCGCATTGCAGTTTCATCACAAGGCCGCTCCTGGCCGGTTGATTGATCGCGCGCCGAAATGAGCGGGACCGTCGAACGGCGGCATGGCGTTGCCGGCTTTGCCGCGTTCACGCTTGCGATCGTGGCGCTGTTCGTCGGCCTCGGGCTGTGGCAATTGCAGCGCCGGGTCGAGAAACATGCGCTGATCGCGGCGCTGACCGAACGGCTTGCCGCAATCCCTGTGCCGCTGCCGCCACGCCCGCAATGGAGCGCGCTCGGCCCGGCAAAAGACGAGTTCCGCCGCGTCCGTTTCGCGGCGACCTATGCGAAGCTGCCGGATGCGATGGTCTATAGCGCCGGCTCTGCCGTGCGCGAGGATATTTCCGGCCCCGGCACCTGGGCGTTCCTGCCGGCAAAGCTCGCTTCGGGCGAGATCGTCGCGATCAATACGGGCTTCGTGCAGAATATGATGCAGGATCGCGGCCTTGAGGATCGCATGGTGGCGCGGCTGATCACCGGTGAGCCTGTGACGCTGACCGGCTACATCCGATTTCCGGAGAGCGCCGGCATGTTGACGCCATCGGAAAATCCAGCAAAACGGCTATGGTTCGCGCGCGATCATCTCGCGATGGCGCACGCGCTCGGCTGGGGTGAAGTCGCGCCGTTCTATATCGACCTGGAGCAGCCGATGCCCCAAAGCGGCACCCCAAAACCCGGCCCGCTTGACGTCCATCTGAAGGACGATCACCTGCAATATGCCATCACCTGGTTTACACTGGCCGGCGCGGTCGTGATCGCGTTCGCCGTGTGGTGGCGCAAGCAGCGACCAGGGTAACGCCGATGAATGAGACGCCAGCAGCATCCCTTGCACGCTTGCCGGTCGGCCTTGGCGACATCGAGACGGCGGCAGGCGTGCTGGTCGGCGCCGTCAGGCAGACGAGCTTTGATCGCAGCCGCACGCTGTCCGACATCACCGGCGCCGGCGTGTGGCTCAAGTTCGAAAACCTGCAATTCACCGCGACCTTCAAGGAGCGCGGGGCGCTCAACCGGCTGTCGGCGCTGTCTGCCGACGAACGGCAGCGAGGGGTGATCGCCTGTTCGGCTGGCAACCACGCGCAAGGCGTGGCCTATCACGCGGCCCGCCTCAAGATACCGGCAACCATCGTCGTGCCCCTGGGAACGCCGACCGTGAAAATCGAGAACACGCGCCGGCATGGCGCCCACGTGATCGAAGGCGGCGCGACGCTCGAGGAGGCCGCGACGCTTGCCGCCGACCATGGCCGCGAACAGCGGCTGACCTTCATCCATCCCTACGACGATCCCCTGATCATCGCCGGCCAAGGCACCATCGCGCTCGAGATGCTCGCCGCGGTGCCCGACCTCGACGTCCTGCTGGTGCCGATCGGGGGAGGCGGCCTGATCTCCGGCATGGCGGTGGCCGCCAAGACGTTGAAGCCCGGTATCGAGATCATCGGCGTGCAGGCGGCGCTCTATCCGTCGATGTATAATCTCGTCAAGGGGATGCGGCTTCCGATGCGCGGCGACACGCTCGCCGAGGGCATCGCGGTCAAGGCGCCCGGGGAGATCACCTCCGAGATCGTGCGGGCGCTTGTCGATGACATCGTGCTGGTGAGCGAACAAGAGATCGAACAGGCGTTGAGCCTTCTGATCGGAATCGAGAAGACGGTGACCGAGGGCGCCGGCGCCGCGGGTCTGGCGGCGATCCTCGCCAACCAGAAACGCTTCCGGGGCCGCGCGGTCGGCCTCGTATTGACCGGCGGCAACATCGATGCGCGGCTTCTGGCCGGCGTGCTGACCCGTCAACTCGCGCGCGAGGGCCGCTTGTCGCAACTCCGGTTCGACATCGTGGACCGGCCCGGTCAGCTCGCCACCGTGGTCGGCGTGCTGAGCCAGACCGGCGCCAACATCGTCGAGGTGTCGCATCAGCGCATCTTCACCGATCTGCCGGCCAAGGCGGTGCTGCTCGAGGTGGTGATCGAGACCCGGGACCGGTCCCATCTTGTGTCCGTCCTCGCCGCGCTGCAGGCGGCCAACATTGATGTAGAGGTTGGCGATCATTGACGGCGGGCCGCCTTGCGCGGACCCGTTGGGCTAATCTGACTGCGTCATGACCGGCTTTATCCCTCATCCTGACGAGCTTGCGCTAGCAAGCGTCTCGAAGGATGAAGCCCGGAAATCGGCGCCGGGGCCTCATAGTTCGAGACGGCGCATGCGCGCCTCCTCACCATGAGGATTTGATGACGCAGTGAGACTAACCCGCGCCGCCATTCCAAGAAGCGGTGGGAGGGCGTATCGTCCTTCCGATTATCCGCTGAACCTGGGAGCCCATCATGCAGTTTAGGACAACCGGACTACTGTTGCTCGGCGCAATGGCGCTTCCCGCGACGGGGACGGCACAAACCGCCCCCACGCCACCGGCAATTACACGAACAGCGATCGCCGCCACCAAACTGCCGACCGTCACGGACGTGCCGGTCTATTTCAAAGCGGTGAGCATCACGCTTCCGCCGGACGAGAGGAGCAGCGTCTCGGCGGCCAACGGCATCCTCTATCAGATATCAGGATCGACCGAGGTCGTGCTCGATAGCGGGACTAAAACGCTCAACGCCGGAGAGGGGCTGTTCATCGCCGGTGGGAAGACCGCGGCGCTAGCGGCCGGTCAGGGAGGGCCATCGACTCTCCTCCATTTCTTCCTGGCTCCCGCGGCGGATCTGGGCCGGCCTGTCGAGACCGCGCCTGCGGTCGTGACAGAATTGTATCGCACAGCGGATCCGATCCCCGACCTGAAGCCAGGTGGTTATGATCTCAATCTCACGCGAATAACATTTCCGGCGCAGATGCCTTCCAACCCGCCGCACCATCGGTCAGGTGCGGCTCTATACTTTATCGTCTCCGGCACTGGGGCCAACACGGTCGACGGCAAGACCGAAGCAAAGGGACCGGGTTCCCTGATCTATGAACCGTCCGCCCTCGTGCACCAATGGGGGAACCCCGGCAACGAGCCGTTGATATTCTTGGCCTTCAACATCAGTCCGGAAGGTGTGGCGGCTGTGCTTCCGGACGCGCCAGCAAAGAATCAATAGCTCACGGCATCGCGCAGGCTGGCTGGCCTTTCAATGAAGGGCGGCGATCACATCGGCGACGAGCCGTCGGATGCTGCCATCGTTGCCCAGCGGCGGAACCTGCGTGACGCCGAGGCGCACCACGACGAGCCGCTCGGACGGAACAATCAGGATGAATTGGCCGAGGCGACCATTGGCGAAGAAGGCGCCAGGCGGCAATCCGGTTCCGACCGGCCCATCCTCCGCGCCGTTTGGCGCAAGACTGGTGTAGACGCCCGCCGCATAGCCATAGAAGCCAGCCGGGGTTATCCGCGTGGAATAGCGCACCCACCCCTCGGGCAGGATGCGCCGCCCGCCGGCCACGCCGTCGTCGAGATAGAGCAGGCCGAGGCGGGCCCAGTCGCGCGCGCTCGCGAAGCAGAAGGAGGAGCCGAGCGGCGTGCCCGC
>JBATYU010000594.1:0-3501 GCA_049674245.1 Bradyrhizobium sp.
TCGATGCCCGGCTCCTCGCGGCGAAAATCCGCCAGTCGCGGGATCAGCCAGCGCATCGCAAAGGTAGGTCCCACGCCGATGGTCAGCACGCGGACGCTGGCAGAGGCCGTCACCTGCGCGGTGAGGCTTGCCAGCGCATCGAAGATCGGCGACAGCCCGCTCTGGTAGGCGCGCCCCGCTGCCGTCATCACCAGCCGGTTCGCCTTGCGCTCGAACAGCGCGACGCCGAGCCGCTGTTCCAAAAGATGCACCATCCGGCTGATCGCGGCCGGCGAGACGTTGAGCTCGCTACCGGCGGCCGCAAAGCTGCCGCCGCGGCCTGCGGCCTCGAACGCCTTGATGCCGTTGAGAAACAAGAGCCGCCGCATCTCCAATGCTCCCTATTGTTTGAGCATGTCCTCCGCGCAAACGCGTTGCGCGTTTGTCGCGAGGGAAAACCGGTATCCACCCCGCATCAAGTGCGGGGCAGGCTTTTTCCGGGTCATGCTCTACCATCAGGAAAACTGATGCCAGGGCAAGATAACTCCGTTTGCGCCTCCCGTCCAAGCAAGGCACAAATATATCCGGAGAATCGAATGACGCCGCTGATGATCGCCGGGCTCGGGCTGCTGATGGTCGCGACCGCGTTCCTGTCGGGCCTGTTCGGCATGGCCGGCGGGCTGATCCTGATCGGCGTGCTGCTGGCGCTGATGCCGCTGCCCACCGCGATGGTGCTGCACGCGATCACGCAGATGGCCTCGAACGGCTGGCGCGCGTTTCTGTGGCGGGCGCATATTCGCTGGCGGCCGGTCTCGGTGTACCTGATCGGCTGCGCGCTGGCGCTCGCGGCATGGTCGATCGCCCGCTACGTGCCGGACAAGCCCATTGCATTGTTATTGCTCGGGGTGACGCCGTTCATGGCGCGGCTAATGCCGAAGGAGATCAAGCCCAATCCCGACAGCATCTGGCAGGGCGCCTTGTACGGCTCGATCTGCATGGGGCTGATGCTGATGACCGGCGTCTCCGGGCCGCTGATGGACACCTTCTTTCTCGGCGGCAAGTTCGATCGCCGCGAGATCGTCGCGACCAAGGCCACTTGCCAGGTCGCAAGCCACTTCACCAAGCTGATCTATTTCGGCGGCATCATCGATCAGGCGGCGACCCTCGATCCGCTGCTCGCGCTGGTGGCGATCGCAGCCTCCATGCTCGGCACCACGCTGGCGCGGCGCATCCTCGAAGCCATGAGCGATGCGCAGTTTCGCACCTGGGCCAACCGGCTGATCACGACGGTGGCGAGCTACTACATCCTTTATGGTGGTTGGCTGCTGCTCGCCCGCAGCTCGGCCGCTTCCCATTAAGGGAGCCATCCGATGACCGGGGCGGCCGATCCGCTGGTGCTCGATTTTGTCGAATGGGTGGCGCGCGAGCCGAGGGTTTACGCGGAAGTGGTCGCGACCTGGCGAACGTCCTGTCCGCGGCTCACGATCTGGGAGGACGCGGCCGAGGCCGGTTATGTCGCGCGCGAGGCGGTCGCGGGCGTCGGGATGATCGTGACGGTCACCGAAGACGGCGAAAAACTGCTGCGCCAACACGGTCGCGTCGGCTAACGAGGCCGCGATCACTTTCCCGCGCCCGCCATTGACTTGAACACCCGCACCGGCGACATTCATGCAACCGCATCCAATTTGCGATGCAGGATAAATCCAGCAGGAACGCGCCATGATCGACCTCTATTACTGGACCACGCCGAACGGCCACAAGATAACGATGTTCCTCGAAGAGACCGGGCTGAAGTACAAAATTTTCCCGATCAACATCGGCAAGGGCGAGCAGTTCAAGCCGGAGTTTCTGAAGGTCGCGCCGAACAACCGGATTCCCGCGATGGTTGATCACGAGCCGAAGGGCGGGGCCAAGCCGATCTCGATCTTCGAATCCGGCGCGATGCTGTTGTACCTCGCGGAGAAAACCGGAAAATTCCTGCCCGCCGATATCTACGGCCGCTACGACGCGATCCAGTGGACGTTCTGGCAGATGGGCGGGCTCGGGCCGATGGCCGGCCAGAACCATCACTTCCGCAACTACGCGCAGGAAAAGCTGCAATATGCGATCGACCGCTATGTGAACGAGACCAACCGGCTTTATGGCGTGCTCAACAAGCGCCTCGCCGACCGCGAGTTCATCGCCGGCGACTATTCGATCGCCGACATGGCGAGCTATCCCTGGGTGGTGGGGTACAAGAACCAGGGCCAGGACATCGAGCAGTTCCCGCATGTCAAGCGCTGGCTCGAGACCATCAAGGTCCGCCCCGCCACCGAGCGCGCCTACGCCAAGGCCAAGGAGGTCAATCCGAACTACGGCCAGCCGGCGATCCGCACCGAGGAAGAGCGCAAGATCCTGTTCGGGCAAACCGCGTCGGTGGTGCGGTAGTCACCGCACGTCGCGGGCTGCGTCCGCCATGGCGCGAGTGACAGCGTCTGCGGCCCACCCGCGCCAAAGTCATCGTGATGTCATCGCGGGAATTCTAGGCGCGCTTCCAGTCCGCCGCCGGAGCGATTGACGAGCGCGAGCGTCCCGTGAAGCGCGTTGGCAAGCTGCAGGGCGATGGCAAGGCCAAGCCCGGTGCCACCGGTTTCGCGATTGCGCGAAGCCTCGATGCGATAGAACGGCAAGAATGCCGACTTCAGATGCTCGTCGGGAATCCCGGGGCCGCGATCGGATACCGTGATTCCGATGCGGTCGGGCCGTTTTTCGTCGATGGCTACTTCGACGTCCTTGCCGAATTTCAGCCCGTTATCGATCAAATTGCTCATGATGCGGCGCAAGGCCTGCGGGTGGGTGCGAATCGTCACCCCGCGTTCTCCGACCAGGCGCAGATGTTTTCCGGCATCGGAATAGTCGCAGACGAGGCTATCGACAAGCGCATACAAGTCGGTCTGGCAAAGCTGCGCGGCGACGTCGTCGTGTCCGCGGGCGAGCGCAAGACCCTGTTTGACGAGCGTCTGCATTTCCTGCAAGTCGCCCTGAAGCTTTTCCTTTGAACCGGTGTCCGCCAGAAAATCGGTGCGTAACCGCATGCGCGTGATCGGGGTCTGAAGATGATGCGAGATCGCCGCCAGAATTTGGATCCGTTCCGCAACTTGCTCGGCAATGCGTTGCTGCATGGCGTTGAACGCGGTAGCGGCGCGCGCCACTTCCTTCGGACCATCCTCCGGGATCGGTTCACCGCGCAGATCCGAACCGAGGCTGTTGGCCGCGCGTTCGAGCCGCGCCAGCGGTCGCGTCGCGAGCTTCACGGCAACCCAGGTGAAGAATGCGAGAATACAGAGTTGAACGGCGAGCGCCGTCGGCAACCAGGGCGAAATCCTCGTATCCCGCAGGGCGAACTCCATCGTCACCGGGCTGCCGTCCTTGAGGCGAAGGATCACGCCCACTTGCGATCGCTTCGGTGGATCGAAGTAGGCATAGTTCAAGTCGTGTTCGGCAAACCGGTTTGCAGTTGACCAATGGTTGGGGCTTCCGTGG
>JBATYU010000595.1:0-6841 GCA_049674245.1 Bradyrhizobium sp.
AGGTGAACCAGGCAGCGATCATCGAGAACAAGCGACTGGGTCCGATCCTGGCCTACATCGCCGAGCAGCAAAAGCAGCTCGACATGTCCCGCTCGGCCAAGGCGCCGCGGCGACGTGGCCAGAAGAACCACATGTTTAAGGTCGGATAGATGGATACCCGGGCGTCGCGTTGCGCGATCTGGAAGCTTCACGCGACGCCCTCTTCAGAAGCCGATATCAACCCCAACCCACAGAAGGCGGCTATCCTGTTCCTCACCGGGTGACATTTCTAAATGGCCCAAATCGTGACTTCCCTAAACGGCGGCGACATGTGATGCAAAGGAGCGCGGTCCCCCCTTGCTTGCCCCCCGACGGACCAGAATTGGCGAACGGTAAGCGCGGGCGTTCTTCTGTTCGATGAGCCCTTCACCGCCGCGCGGTTGCTGCTCATCGGACCAATCGTGGTGGGGATCGTCGGCCTCAATCTCTCCTGAGCCCAGCGCCTCGGCGTCACGCACCAAACGACACAACCGCCTGGTCGTAATCGCCGGAACCCATGCTGCCGGGTTCGAAAATCCCGTGCTGGGCGATCCAGTCGAACGACTGCGAAAATGCTTCGCGGCTATAGGGCTCGAACACAATGCGCTCACCGGGTCCCCAGCGCCGCGTATCCATCGCGGCGTGGAAGCGTTCGGGAAATTCCATTTTATAATAGTGCGTGTAAAGTTCCGGCCGCAGATCGAGATCGCGCTGTGCGCGGCGCAACGCCTGAAAATAACGTCTCACGTCCGCCAAATCGGGATCGCCGTTGACCATCGCGCCGATCATGAAGGTGGTGTCGATGATCTTGCGGTAGCCAAGCTGCTCGGCGAAATAATAGGGCCCGCCGAACAGCGTCGCAGCCCGTGCCCTGCCCTGGAAGAACGCCTCCATGCGGCTGAACAGCATGCCTTCGTCGAATGACAGCTTGATCTGGTCTCTCCCGAGATAGGCTTCGAGCGCCTGGATGGTCGCGTAGTGGCTGCCCGACTGGAAGCCAACTGAGATGGCGACGCCGGCGAGATCGGCCGGCGATGAGATCTCCGAACTGGCCTGCACGAAGATGCCGGACGGAGCCACCGAGTAGGCGTCCGCAAACAATTTTGTGTGGCCGCGCGACGCGGCGACATTCACGGTCCAATGGCAAGCGCAGGTGATGTTGGATTCGCGGCCCTTCTCGATGCTCTGGAATGCGCCGCTATGGCCTGACGTGGCATGGTGCGCGCCGTCGGTGGAACGGATGAACTCCTTGAACTCGTAGTCGAGGCCCTCGTCGCGAAAATAACCCTTCTCTTCCGCCACCCATTCCTGCAGCCGGAAATGCGGCTCGATCTTGAACTTCGGCATGATTCCGCTCCCGAAGGTTGGTTGCCAGGGGTTGATCGCGACGGGCTCTTTATACCCGACCGATCGCCTGTCTTGGGCGAGCTTATCGCGCGGCCCACCCTACGGCCAGATCGCGTTAAGGAGTTCGGCCAGCCGCGCGCCGCCCTTGGCCAATTGCTTGCGCTTGATCGCATCCATGGACCGCAGGTAGGCGTCGTGGTCGTCGAATACGACGGACCATTTTGCATATAGTGGCGCGACCGGCCTGATCGGCACGAAACTCAGGTGCGCGAAGGCATCGCGCGCGACGACAATCGTGTCGGAAGCCCAAATGGCCGGCCAATTCTCGATCGGCCCCTGGCTTGGCGGCACCGATCTCGCCGTGTCCAGCAGTTCCTTGGTGAAGGCCTCGCCGATATCGGTCGGGATATCGTCCCATTCGTGGTGCAGGCTGATGTTTTGATCTCCGATGATATTGCCACCCTGGGTCTCCGCCGCCGGATTTTCGGGAGCGGCATCGGGATCGACGAGCTTGCCGTCGGCATCGAGATAGACCACACCGACGTGCAACGGCTGATGCAGGTCGCCGACGAAATGGGCGAGCAGCAACAGGGCTTCTTTCTTGTCTTTGATCGAAAACGGGGCCGGCGCAGGCTTGTCCGTCAACACCGCGATCGCCGCGCCGATCGCCGAGACCAGATCGTGATCGTTGGTGCCCCGGTATTTTCGATCATAGCGATCGCGCTCGATCGCCACGTCATCAAAGTGGTAATTGGTGTGGCACGCGACTGGTTTACAGTTGAACCAGTTTCGTTTGGCGAAATCCTCCATTCGCGCCCTCGCCTCCGGAGATTTGAAAGGCCTGCATGGCACCTCATACTCGAAATGCTCGGGGTTCACGACGTATTCGAAACCGTCGATATCGGCGACGACACTTCTCACACAGTCGGCCCATGGAGCGGCGATGCGGAGTTCCGGCGTTGTGAAATTCAGGATATCCCTGACGTGCTGTTTCGCGCTGTCGTGCAACAACTGGTCAGCGATGGAGCCAACCACCTCGTGGCCCTGATAACCCCAGGCCGAGGCAGCCTTCGGATCGAAGAGACAGAGGACACAGGCAAGGGCGGGGGCTATTCGCAACATCACCGCTCCTTCGAACGAATGGCGTAGCTATTTTTAGTTGTATTTTGTCGCGGACGCAATCCAGCAAGCCCCGCCCTGTTCGCCGTGCCGATGCATCTTGGCGAAATCGTGTGACAAACGTTGTGGCGCATACCCGCTCGCAACTGGAGCGCCGGCCGCGCTCAGCGCCCGCGGAACCGCGGCTTGCGGCGCTCGAGGAATGCCGCCACGCCCTCCTTGTGATCTTCGGTCATGCTCGCCAGCGCGAACTGATCAACATCCATATGACTGGCGAGATCGTCGAGCGCGTGTGTGAGCCGGTTGACGGTCGATTTGGTCATCGCGACCGACAGCGGTGGCTGAGCCGCTACTTTTGCGGCGAGCGCCATCGCCGCATCGAAGGCCTTGCCCGGATCGGCCACCTCCTCCACCAGGCCCCATTCATAGGCCTGTTCGGCCGAGATGCGCTGGTCGGCCAGGATCACCGCCTGCTTGGTTCGGGCGGGCCCGATCAGATGCAGCATGCGCGGCACGCTTTGCCAGCTCATGTTCATGCCGAGCCCGATTTCGGGCACCCGGATATGGGCGTCGCGGGCCATGACGCGAAAATCCAGCGCCACCGCGAGCGCCACACCGCCGCCGATGCAAAAGCCCTCGATGGCGCCGATCGTGATCTGCTCCATCTCCTGCCAGGCGCGCGACAGCCGTGGCCCGAGTTTTAAGTGCCGACGCAGCGCGCCGATATCCATGGTTTTGCGCGACCGGCCCTCGGGGTCTTTTAAGTCGAAGCCGGCGGAAAACGCCTTAGGTCCGCCGGTGAGCACCACGACCGAAGTCGCGCCATCGTCTTCAAAGCTGCGGGCGGCATCAGTGAGTTGCCGCAGCGCCTCCGGCGACAACGCGTTGATGCCGTCGCCGCGGTCGAAACGCACCACCGCAATACGGCCGTCGGGCCCAAGCCCTTTTTCGATTGTGAGAAAATCCGTCAAGTGGCGACCTCCCTGCCCTGTATTCTCCGCTAGCGTAGCCCACAAACCCCTGCGCGAACATGTGTCGCGGTATGCGCGCGAGGCGCCTCGACAGCGCCGGATTGTTCCGCCTATCCTGTGGCCATGAGCGACCACGATCACGACCATCACCACGGCGACCACGACCACTCGGAACTGTCCGAGACCGAACTGCGCGTGCGCGCGCTCGAGACCATCCTGACCGAGAAGGGCTATGTCGAGCCGGCCGCGCTCGATGCCATCATCCAGGCCTATGAGACGAAGATCGGCCCGCACAACGGTGCGCTGGTCGTGGCAAAGGCCTGGTCCGATCCTGCCTTCAAAAAGGCCCTGCTGGAGGACGCCACCAAGGCCGTCGGCACGCTCGGTCATGTCAGCCGGGTCGGCGATCATCTGGTCGCGGTCGAGAACACGCCAGCGCGCCACAACATGGTCGTGTGCACGCTGTGCTCCTGCTACCCCTGGGAAATGCTGGGGCTGCCTCCGGTCTGGTACAAGGCCGCGCCCTATCGTTCCCGCGCCGTAAAGGACCCGCGCGGCGTGCTCGCCGATTTCGGCGTGGCATTGCCGAAGGAGACCGAGATCCGGGTCTGGGATTCGACCGCCGAGACGCGCTTCCTGGTGCTGCCGATGCGCCCCGAGGGGACCTCCGGCTGGAGCGAGCAGCAGCTTGCTGAGTTGGTAACCCGGGACTCGATGATCGGCACCGGATTTCCAAAGCGGCCTGGCGCGCCATCATGAACGGCGTGCACGACATGGGCGGCATGGATGGTTTCGGCAAGGTCGAACCCGAGCCGAACGAGCCGATGTTTCACGCAGAATGGGAAGCGCGCGTATTGGCAATGGTGCGTGCGATGGGCGCGGCCGGCGCCTTCAACATCGATACTTCGCGCTTCTATCGCGAGACGTTGCCGCCCCACGTCTACCTTGCCAGCTCCTATTACAAGAAATGGTTTTTGGGTCTCGAAGACCTGCTGGTTGACAAGGGTTTTGTTGCGGAGAGCGAAATCGCCGCTGGGCATGCGACGAGACCTGCAAAACCGCTGAACCGCGGCAAGTTCACCCGCGATGACGTCGAGCGCATCATGGTACGCGGCAAATTCGGTCGCGCGGCGCTGGCGCCGGCAAAATTCAAGCCGGGCGATCGCGTGCGCGCCAAGAACATTCACCCCGTTACCCACACGCGGCTGCCGCGTTACGTGCGCGGCCATGCCGGCGTGATCGAACGCGTTCAAGGCTGCCACGTGTTTCCGGATTCGGCCGCGACCGAATCCGGCGAGAACCCGCAATGGCTCTACACGGTGGTGTTCGACGGGGCTGAACTATGGGGCGCGGATGCCGACCCGACGGTCAAGATATCCATCGAAGCGTTCGAGCCGTATTTGGAGATCGCGTGATGGATACGGCTGCCGCGTTTGAGGCGACTGCCGCCCTCCCCGGCATTCCGCGCGACGAAGACGGCCCGGTGTTTCGCGAACCCTGGGAGGCGCAGGCCTTTGCCATGGCGCTCACCCTGCATGGGCGCGGCCTGTTCACCTGGAGCGAATGGGCGGCAACGCTAGCCGACGAAATCAAGCGCGCGCAGGCGGCGGGCGATCCCGACACCGGCGAGACCTATTACCGACATTGGCTTGCGACCCTGGAAAGACTGGTCGCGGCGAAAGGCGTCGCGACGCCGGAAACGCTGCATCGCTATCGCGATGCCTGGGACCGGGCCTCCGATCGTACGCCGCACGGCGCCCCGATCGAATTGAAGCCGGAGGATTTTGCGGGCTAGCGCCGTGAGTTCGGCGTTCCCCGGATGCTGCGCAGCGCGCCGCTATTGCGGCGTGGTGCGCTGCTGATCCGGGGCCCATCTTTGCGCGGGTCTCATCATGGGTCCCGGCTCTGCGGTGCATCGCTGAAGGAGCGCTGCACCGCGTCCGGGACACGAAGCGCACAATTTTACCGCCCCACATATTCGCGCCAGCCTTTTGCACGCAGCGCGCAGGCCGGGCATTCGCCGCAACCAAAGCCCCAATCATGCCGCGCGCCGCGCTCGCCGCGATAGCAGGTGTGGGAGTGTTCGCGGATCAGGTCGACCAGCCCTGCCCCACCGAGCTCGTTCGCCAACCTCCATGTGGCCGCCTTGTCGAGCCACATCAGCGGCGTGTGCAATTCGAACTGGGTGGCCATGCCAAAATTGAGCGCTGCCTGCAACGCCTTGATGGTCTCGTCACGGCAATCGGGATAGCCGGAATAGTCGGTCTCGCACATGCCGCCGATGATGTGACGAATGCCGCGCCGATAGGCCAAGGCCGCCGCAAACGTCAAAAACACCAGGTTGCGCCCAGGCACAAAGGTGTTGGGCAAGCCGTCCGCGCCCATTGCGATCGCGACATCGCGGGTCAGCGCGGTGTCGGAAATTTCGGCCAAGGTCGGAATTTCCAATGTGTGGCTTTCGCCGAGCTTTGCCGCCCAATCCGCGCGCAACGATTTGATGCCGTCTAGCAATCGATTGCGGCACTCCAGTTCGATGGCGTGGCGCTGCCCGTAATCGAAGCCGAGCATCTCGACGCGCGCGAAGCAGGCAAGCGCCCATGCGAGACAGGTGGTGGAATCCTGCCCGCCGGAAAACAGCACCAGCGCCGTTTGAGATTTCTGTTGGCTGCTCATGGGATGCGCTTACCACCCCACGATCCACAGGCCAATCGGGTCAAATGCCTCGCGCGCGGCCCATTCCGCTGGGATCGCCGCGCCCGATGCGGCATAAAGCGGAAAACGCCCTCGTGCTCCGGTAATGACATGACCCCTTCCCGCGATATTTCACGCCTGCTCGAGATTATGGCAAAGCTGCGAACGCCAGGCAGCGGCTGTCCATGGGATCTCGAGCAGAATTTTTCGACGATCGCGCCCTACACCATCGAGGAGGCCTATGAAGTCGCCGACGCGATCGCGCGCGGCGATCTCGACGATTTGCGCGACGAGCTCGGCGACCTCCTGCTGCAGGTGGTGTTTCACGCCCGCATGGCGGAAGAACAGCAGGCCTTCGCATTTGGTGACGTGGTCGAGGCGATCACACGAAAAATGGTCCGGCGCCATCCCCATGTGTTCGCCGACAAGGACGGACGGCTGACGCCTGCTGAAGTCAAAGGCGCATGGGATCGCATCAAGGCCGAGGAGAATGCCGAGCGCGCCGCGCGGCGGCCGCCTGAGGCGAGCGCGCTGCTATCGAGCGTCAAGACGGGCCAGCCGGCGCTGGCGCGGGCGCTTGCGTTGCAGCGCAAGGCTTCCACCGTCGGCTTCGACTGGAACGACCCGCGCGCGGTCTTGCAAAAGATTCGCGAGGAAGCCTGCGAGATCGAGGCTGCGCTTGATCAGGGTAGCGC
>JBATYU010000596.1:0-8910 GCA_049674245.1 Bradyrhizobium sp.
GGCTACCCGTGTCGGCGGCGGTGCCGATGCTGGCGCTGGCGCCGCGACGACCGGTTCATCCGCGCCGGGTGCGCGCGGCGGATTGACGGTGGAGGGTATCGTGCCGGGCGCTCGGGAAAGCGCCAGCAGCGACAAGCTCTGGCCCTCGCCGCCTTCCGACAGTCCGGTATTGCCGCCGGGCAGGCGGGCGGCGAACACCTGGTTCATGCCGCCATCGATGCCGGTATTGAGCTTGGCCACCGGCGTGCCGCGCGCGATCAGCTTGGCGGTCTCTGCCTGCTCTTCCTGCTGTCTCTCGCGCACCGCGTCGGCGACCTCATCGGGGATGACGTAGGCCGGGCATTTGGCCGACGCCTGGAAAACCGGGTCCTGCTTGGCATCCGGCGGCTTGACCGCATCGAACACGTATTTCTTCTCGCAGAAATTGACCCTCGGCTCCTGCCGCGTGACCTCGAAATGATCGTAGCCTTCCTTGATCATTTTCCAGAACGCCATGTTCGGATTGTTGCGATGCTTGGCCATGTTCAGCGGCGTCATCCGGAACGGATAGGCCTGGAACTGAAACGCCTTCTGGCCGCCGAAGAAGGATTCGCGGCCCAGTGCGTAGATTTCCATGATCTGCTCGTCGGTCATCGCGTAGCAGCCGCGCGAGGAGCAATCGCCATGCACCATTAGCTGCGAGCCGGTATGTCCCAGCGCCTGGTCGTAGGCATTGGGGTAGCCGGTGTTGAACGACAGATAATACGCCGACTGCGGGTTCATCTGTCCCGGCGAGATCGAATAGAAACCTTCCGGCGCCTGACGATCGCCTTCACGCACCTTGGGTCCGAGGTCACCCGACCAGCGGCAGATCGGATAGGTCTTGAGCAGCGCGAAGCGGCCGGAGCGATCCTGCTTCCAGACCTCAAGCTCGGCTTCCTGCTTGAACAGCCGAACCAGGATCGGCGATTGCAGATCCATGTCCTTTTCGACCATCGCCGCGATCAGCTTCGGCGGGACCGGCTGGTTGGCCTTGGCGTTGGCGGCGAGCGAAATCTCCTCGCTATCGCAGCCGGCCAATACCGCTCCGGCCGCAAGCGCGGCGGATGCGATGAGCGCGCGTACAAGCGTGCGATAGTTCAATGCGAAGCTCCACACCCACCGGGCAATTTTCGCAACCCCAACTCTTGTTCAAGCATGATCTGGTCGGAAAAAACTACCCACCCCGCATCACGCACGGGGCCGGCTTTTCCGCATCATGCTCCAGCGTTCATGCCCTGAAGCCTTTGATTAAAATATTACACTTAGGGCCGCCTTGCCTGCAACCCGAACAGGGGGTCGCGCCGGGTTCCCTAAGGCCATGGTCAATAGAGGTTAAATAGCGCGGTCTGGGCCTAATTGCGGCCGAAATAGCCGATTCGGGCAAAAAAAGAGTGCCAATGGCTGCGCGAGGGAGCCTTTTTTGCAAAGGATTGGCGGATTCAGCTCAGTTTTCGGCCGATATCGAGGAATTTCTGCCGGCGCTGCTGGCGAATCATGTCGGCGTCGAGATTGCGCAATTCGATGAAGGCCTGCGCGATCGCTTCGCCTGTCGTCGCGATCATGGCGGCTGAGTCGCGGTGCGCGCCGCCCACCGGCTCTTTCAGGATCGCATCGATCACGCCGAAGCGCAGCATGTCCTGCGCCGTGATCTTCATACTGGTGGCGGCTTCCTGGGCCTTGGTGCCATCGCGCCACAGGATCGAGGAAGCCGCCTCCGGCGAAATCACGCTGTAGATCGCGTGTTCGAACATCAGCACGCGGTTGGCGGTCGTGATCGCAATCGCGCCGCCCGACATGCCTTCGCCAGTGACGATCGCGACATTGGGCACCCCGAGCGACAGGCAGGCATCGGTGGAGCGGGCGATCGCTTCGGCCTGGCCGCGCTCTTCGGCGCCGATGCCGGGATAGGCGCCGGCGGAATCGACGATCGACAGCACGGGAATGCCAAATCGGTCGGCCATCTCGATCAGGCGAACCGCCTTGCGGTAGCCCTCGGGGCGCGCCATGCCGAAATTATGCTTGATGCGGGAATCTGTGGAGGCGCCTTTTTCCTGGCCCATCACGCAGATGCTCTCGCCGCGGAAGCGGCCGAATCCGCCCAACAGTGCTTCGTCCTCGCCGAACTTGCGGTCGCCGGCGAGCGGGGTGAATTCCGATATCAGCGCGCTGACGAAATCGGTGAAATGCGGCCGTTGCGGGTGCCGCGCGACCAGCGTCTTCTGCCACGGCGTGAGATTGGTGTAGAGCTCGGCAAGCGCCTGACCCGCCTTGTCCTCGAGCCGCAAAATCTCCTCGCCGATGTCGCTGCCGGAAGCCGCCAGCGCGCGCAACTCGTCGACCTTGGAGTCGAGTTCGGCAACGGGCTTTTCGAAATCGAGATAGGAGCGCATCTGGTCCGGCATCAAGGCAATATAGATAAGAACGCGGTGTGAGGCGAAACGGTTTCGGTCTGCTTGCGGAAAGCGGGCATGTTCAATGGCTTAGTGCGTATCTCAAGGCGAGGGGCGCGCTTGAGGCCTCGCAGGCGGGACGCGGCTCTTTCACGGGAGATCGCGGCGTAAGTCAAGGCGCGAGGTTCTCTGCGGTCATTTTTCCGCAAGCGGATGCAGGTCGCGCACCAGGCTCTTGAGCCGCTCTTCCACCACATGGGTGTAGATCTGCGTGGTCGAAATGTCGGTGTGGCCGAGCAGCGTCTGCACGATGCGCAAGTCGGCGCCATTGTGCAGGAGGTGACTGGCAAAGGCGTGGCGCAGCACGTGCGGCGAGACCAGCCGTGGCGCAAGGCCGGATGCGGCCGCAAGCTCTTTCAAGTCGCGGGCAAAATGCTGCCGCGTCAGATGTCCGCTCTCGCCGAAAGAGGGAAACAGCCATTTCGAGCCGCTCGCTTTTTTCTTCCTGTCCGTCTCGAGCGCCTGCGTTGCCGCGAGGTAGTCGGCCATTGCCTGCCGCGAAGCGTCGTTCAGCGGCACCAGCCGCTCCTTATCGCCCTTGCCGCGCACCACGATCATGCGGGAGTCGTTCCGTGCCGCCGAGCGCGGCAGCGCCACCAGTTCCGACACACGAAGGCCGGTGGCGTAGAGCACTTCCAGCAGGCAATAGAGCCGCATCGCGCGAAGCCGCTGCGACGCGGAGGCTTCGCTTGCTTGCGCGAGTTCCTTCGCTCGCGTCAGCATGCGATCGACGTCCGCGATCGACAATACTTTCGGCAAGCCCCGTCCGCGCTTTGGCCCGGACAGGATCGCCGCGGGGTCGTCGCTGCGAATCCGTTCGTTCAAAAGGAAGCGGAACAGATGTCGCATCGCCGACAGCCGCCGTGCGACGCTGGACGATTTGAAGCCGCGGGTGTCGAGATCGGCGAGATAATCCCGCAGCGACTGGGTTTGCGCGCCGGCGAAGCCGAAACCGTTGCGGGCGAGGAATTCGGATAAATCGGTAAGATCGCGGCGATAGGCGTCCAGCGTATTGGGGCCAGCGCCCTGCTCCGCCGCGAGCATGTCGAGGAACAGGTTGATGAGTTTCGCGTCTGAGGTCTTGGAACGCATCCTCCGGGATTACCGCCTATTTCTTGAGGAATTTATCCGGCGGGATGGTCACGATCATCTCCCGCGGCTTCGGGTTGACGAAGTTGGCCAGTGCGAAAATCACGCCATACATTACCCCGACAATCACGGCGACAACCGTCAGAAAGCGGACCAGGCTGGGCATGTCGAGGCCTCATTAACCAATGAAATTATCCAACATGTTCGCCCCGCCGTGGCAAGAGTCTCTGGCATGGGGATTGGCGGCGGTAGTATAGGTGGCGCGAGAAACGCCGCATTGTGCGGCAACTGAGCAACGAAATGTCTGGGACAACCCTGCCGGCCGACGTCAACGCGTCCCGTGAGGCCGAAATTCTGGCCGCGCTGGGAACGCGGCTCATTGTGCTCGTCGGCATGATGGGAGCCGGCAAATCCACCATCGGACGGCGCCTCGCGGCGCGGCTGGGAATGCCGTTCCTCGACGCGGATTCCGAGATCGAGGCGGCGGCCGGCATGTCGATCTCGGACATTTTCGAAGTCCATGGCGAGCCGCATTTCAGGGATGGCGAGGCGCGGGTGATCGCGCGGCTGCTCGACGGCGGCGCGGCCGTGCTCGCCACCGGGGGCGGCGCGTTCATGCGCGAGGACACCCGCAACCGCGTCGGCGCCAAGGCGGTCTCGATCTGGCTCAAGGCGGACGCCGATATCATCATGCGCAGGGTGAGGAGGCGCGCCGATCGCCCGTTGTTGCAGACCGCCGATCCCGAAGCCGCCGTCGGGCGGCTGATCAGCGAGCGCGAGCCGATCTATCAGCATGCCGATCTGACGATCTGGTCGCGCGAGGTGCCACACGAGAAAGTCGTCGATGAATGCGTCGATGCCCTGCACGCGCGTTTGTGCGGCAGCGCCGAGGCGGCTACCGATCAGACATCCGGCATCGTGGGCGCTTCATGATGACCGCGCCCCTGAAACATTCTGACGCCGTCACTGTCGATGTCGCGCTCGGCGATCGCGCCTATGACATCGTCATCGGCCGCGATGTGCTGGCTTCGCTCGGCGCACGGGTTGCCGCGCTGCGGCCCGGCGCGCGCACCGCCATCGTCACCGATCGCACCGTGGCAAAGCACTGGCTCGAAAAGGCCGAGGCCTCGCTGGCGGCGGCCGGGATTGCGACCGCGCGGATCGTCGTCGACGAAGGTGAGGGCTCGAAGACCTATGCCGGCCTCGAACGGGTCTCTGAGGCGTTGATCGCGGCCAGGATCGAGCGCAACGATCTCGTGATCGCGCTGGGCGGCGGCGTGGTCGGCGATCTCGCCGGTTTTGCCGCTGCGATCCTGCGCCGCGGCGTCGATTTCGTGCAGGTGCCGACCTCGCTCTTGGCGCAGGTTGACTCGTCGGTCGGCGGCAAGACCGGGATCAATTCGCCGCAGGGAAAAAATCTGCTCGGTGCGTTCCACCAGCCGGTTTTGGTGATCGCAGATACTGCGGTGCTCGATACCCTCTCGCCGCGCCAGTTCCGCGCTGGCTATGCCGAGGTCGCCAAATACGGCGTGCTCGGCGACGAGGCCTTCTTCACCTGGCTGGAAAAAAATCACGCCGACCTCTTCAAGGGCAGCGCCGCGCGCGAATACGCGGTCGCGACCTCGTGCCGGGCCAAGGCCGCGATCGTGTCGCGCGACGAACGCGAAAGCGGCGAACGGGCGCTGCTCAATCTCGGCCACACCTTTGGCCACGCGCTGGAAGCTGCGACCGGGTTTTCCGACCGGCTGTTTCACGGCGAAGGCGTTGCCATCGGCATGGTGCTGGCGGCGGAATTATCCGCCGAACTCGGGATGATTTCCGGACAGGACGCCGCGCGTGTCCAGCGCCATCTTGCCGACGCAGGCCTGCCGACCCATTTGCAGGATATCGCCGGCTTTGCCCAGGAAGGGCTTACTGACGCCGATGCGCTGATGACGCTGATGGCGCAGGACAAGAAAGTCAAACGCGGCAAGCTCACTTTCATCCTGCTCGAGGCGGTCGGTCGCGCGGTGATCGTTCCCGACGTCGAGCCTGCGCTGGTTCGCGATTTTCTGAAAGCAAAGCTGGCACGAAAAAAATAGGCATGGACTGGTTCACGATTTCCATCGTGGTTGCGTTTCTTCTCGTCTCGGCGTTCTTCGCGGCGAGCGAGACCGCGCTGACCGGCGCGTCGCGCGCCAGCATGTTGCGGCTGTCGAAGCAGGGCAATCGCGATGCCGGCATCGTCTCCAGCCTGCTCGCCCTGCGCCAGCGGTTGATCGGTGCGCTCTTGCTCGGCAACAACATCGCCAATATCGGTGCTTCCGCATTGGCGACCGGCCTCTTCACCGCCTGGTTCGGCGAAGTCGGTGTGCTCTACGCGACCGGCGTGATGACGGTGATGGTCGTGATCTTTTCGGAAGTACTGCCGAAGACCATCGCCATCAACGCGCCCGACCGGGTCGCGCTGCTGGTGGCGCGTCCGATGAAGCTGATGATGTATCTGCTGGGACCGCTCGTTACCGTCGTTGAGGCGATCGTCCGGCTGCTGATGAAGATGCTTGGCGTCAAGCTTGGCGCCAACCAATCGATCCTGTCGCCGTTCGAACGTCTGCGCGGCGCGGTCGATCTTCTTCACAGCGAAGGCAAGGTGGAGAAGCAGGACCGCGACATGTTCGGCGGATTATTGGATCTGCGCGAGCTGCAGGTTTCCGACGTGATGGTCCATCGCACCGAAATGGTGACGATCAACGCCGACCTGCCGCCGGAGGATCTGGTGCGCGAGGTGCTCGCGACCGAATACACCCGCATTCCGCTGTGGCGCGACAAGCCGGAAAACATCATCGGCGTCTTGCACGCCAAGGATTTGCTGCGCGCGATCCGTGCGGCTGAGGGCGATTCGTCCAGAATCGACGTGTCGACCATCGCGCTGCCGCCATGGTTCGTGCCGGAGATGCGCCCGGTGTCCGAGCAGCTCAAGGCGTTCCGCCGCCGCAAGACGCATTTTGCGCTTGTGGTCGACGAATATGGCGAAGTCGAAGGCATGGTGACGCTGGAGGACATTCTGGAAGAGATCGTCGGCGATATTTCCGACGAGCACGACGTGGTGGTGGCCGGTGTCCGCGGCCAGCCCGACGGCTCGGTCGTGGTTGACGGCTCGGTGCCGATCCGCGATCTCAATCGCGCGATGGATTGGCATCTGCCGGATGAAGAGGCGACGACGGTTGCGGGACTCGTGATTCACGAGGCCCGATCGATCCCGGAGCGCGGCCAGAGTTTCACCTTTCACGGCTTCCGCTTCCGCGTCCTGCGCCGCGAGCGCAACCGCATCACGGCGCTGCGGATCGTTCCGGTGCCGCGCGGCGAGGCTGACGTGGAGGAGAAAAAGCCGAAGCGGGCGGGAACGTCGTTTTAGCCTTTGCCGCCTTCGCCCGGCGCCTGCGCGTGGATGGCGAGCGCATGCACGGCGCCTGCCAGTTCCCCGGCCAGCGTCGCGTTAATCATGCGGTGGCGTTCGATCCGGCTCTTCCCCCGAAAGGCCTGCGACACAATATATACCCTGAAATGCGTCTCGCCGCCCGGCCTGTGGCCGGCGTGGCCCTCATGCAGATGTGATTCGTCGGTGACGTCGAGGCTTTCCGGCGCGAAAGCTTCACGCAACTTGTTTGTGATGATATGCTTAACGGTTTTTTCGACGCTCATGGCCGCGGCAATACGTCCGTGACCGCGTTTCGTCAATGGCGCATCGAAGGTGAGGTATTCGCAATGTCAAGACTTGAAGCGGTTCGCGTAGCGTAGTCAAAGTGAGCCATGCCGATTGATTCATCGAAATTCTTCGACTCCATTCGCATCAAGCCCAACAAGCTGAGCGCGAAGCAGCAGGCGCAGGCGCGCGATGCGGCCGCTGTGTGCGAATGGCCGAGCTGCAAGAACAAGGCGCCGCACCGCGCCCCCAAGGGCCGGGAGAATTCCCGCGAATATTGGCATTTCTGCCTCGACCACGTCCGCGAATATAACCAGTCCTATAATTTCTTTTCCGGCATGAATCCGGAAGCCGTCGCGCGCTACCAGAAGGATGCGCTGACCGGCCATCGTCCGACCTGGAAAATGGGCGCCAATACCAGCGCCAAGAGAGGCAAGGGCAGCGCCGAAGCCGAGTTTGACGGCGCGTCCGATCCGTTCAGCATGTTCAGCGAGCTCAACGGCCGCGGCCGCTGGCGGCCCGGTCCGGACACGGCGCCCAAGAGCGAGATCCGCAAGGTCTTCAATGCCGAACGCAAGGCGCTGCAGGTGATGGGGCTCGGCCCGGAGGCGACGCTCGAACAGGTCAAGGTGAAGTACAAGGCGCTGGTGAAGCAGCACCATCCCGACGCCAATGGCGGCGACCGTTCGACGGAAGACCGCCTGATCGAGATCATCAAGGCGTATAATTATCTCAAGACCGTGGTGCGCGAGGCATAGGCCGCGCACGGTCACGATCCTTTTTGGGCCGTTTCAGCTAGCCATTTGCGGCGCCGGGAACCGGCCCGACATAGGATGAACTCGGCCGGATCAAACGGCCGGTGCGCTGCTGTTCTCGCGCGTGCGCCGTCCAGCCGGCGGCGCGGGCCACCGCAAAGATAGGCGTAAAGGCCTGACGTGGAATGGCGAGCGCGTCGAGCAGGATCGCCGTGAAAAACTCGACATTGGTCTCCAGCGGACGGTCCGGATTCTTGCGCCGCAGGGCCTGGCGGATATAGGCCTCGACTTCGCTCGCGAAGGGAAGATCGGCGCCATCAGCCGCGAGCCGCCCGATTGCGGCTTTCAAGACATCGGCGCGCGGATCGCGCACCCGATAGACGCGGTGGCCGAAACCCATCAGGCGTTCGCCGCGCCCGAGCGCATTGTCGACCCACGGCTTGATGCGCGCAGGCGTGCCGATTGCGTCCAGCATTTCCAGCACCGGCTCCGGTGCGCCGCCATGCAGCGGACCGGTCAGCGCGCAATAGCCGGCGGTGACCGCGGCGAACAAATCGGCCTGGGTCGATGCCACCACGCGCGTCGTGAACGTCGAGGCGTTCATGCCGTGATCGCACACGGTCACGAAATAAGCATCGAGGGCTGCGACCTCGCGCGGCTCGGGCTTGCGGTTGAGCAGCATCGCCAGCGTGTCGGCGGCGTGGCTCAAGGTCGGATCGGGTGAAATTGGGTCGCCGCCCCTCGCCCGTTGCACCAGCGCGCCGGCGATCACCGGGAATGCGCCGACGATGGTCGCTTCATGCTCGAGCCCGTTTTCCGCACGCAGCGGTGCGATGGCGGCGCGAAAGCCGTCGACGATCGATAGGCCGCGCGTCGCCGGCAGCAGTTCGGGCAGCCGGCGGAAGGCGCGTTG
>JBATYU010000597.1:0-2079 GCA_049674245.1 Bradyrhizobium sp.
AAGGATATGAGCGAGGGTGACCGTGGCGCGATGATCCGCGGCATGGTCGATCGCCTTGCCACGCGGCTCAAACAAAATGGTGATGACGTCGAAGGATGGCTGCGGCTGGTGCGGGCCTATATGGTGATGGGCGATCGCGAAAAGGCGAAAGGCGCGCTCACCGATGCCCGCCAGGCCGTTGCCAATGATGTCGAGCGGCTGCGCCAACTCAACGAGGGCCTGAAGAATCTCGGGCTGGATGGATAGCGCATGATGCCGAAAAGTGTGGCGCGGCTTTCGGACAACAGCATGCGCAACAAAAGAGAGCATGATGACGCGTAAGCAACGGCGGTTGACGATCATCGGCGGCTCGCTCGCGGTACTGGCGCTCGCGGCGGCGCTCGTGCTCAATGCCATGCGCGATTCCATCGTGTTCTTCTCGACGCCGACCATGGTCGCGGAGAAGCATATCCTCCAGGGCCGGCGGTTCCGGCTCGGCGGCCTGGTGCAGCCGGGTACGCTTAGGCGCGGCGACAACCTCGCCGTTACGTTTGAGGTCGCCGATGGCGACGCCAAGCTGCCGGTGGCCTATCAGGGCATTTTGCCGGACCTGTTCCGCGAAGGGCAGGGCGTGATCGCCGAAGGCGCGCTCGACGCGACCGGCGTGTTTCGGGCCGATACCGTGCTTGCCAAGCACGACGAGAGCTACATGCCCAAGGATGTTGCGGACGCGCTGAAGAAACAGGGGCATTGGAAGGACGATTACGGGGCGAAGGCGAATGGTAGCGCCTCGCAAACAGCGCAAGGCGTGGCGCAGGGGGGCAAGCAGTGATTGCGGAGACAGGTCATTACGCGCTGGTGCTCGCGCTTGCGCTCGCGTTGATCCAATCGACGGTGCCGATTTTGGGCGCGCGGCTCAGCGATCCAGCGCTGATGAATGTCGCGCGTTCGACCGCGCTCGCGCAATTGATGTTCGTGGCCTCGTCGTTTGCGGCGCTGGTCACGCTGCACGTCACGTCGGATTTCTCCGTCGTCAACGTATTCGAGAATTCGCACTCGCTAAAGCCTTTGATCTACAAGATCACCGGCGTTTGGGGCAACCATGAGGGCTCGATGCTCTTGTGGGTATCGATCCTGGCGCTGTTCGGCGGCCTGGTCGCGGCATTCGGCAACAATCTTCCGTTGTCGCTCCGCGCCCATGTGCTGGCGGTGCAGGCATGGATCGCCAGCGCCTTCTATCTTTTCATCCTGATCACCTCAAATCCCTTCCTGCGCATCGCCAATCCGCCGATCGAGGGCCGCGATCTTAATCCGGTGCTGCAGGATATCGGTCTCGCGGTGCATCCGCCGATGCTCTATCTCGGCTATGTCGGCTTCTCGATTTCGTTTTCCTTCGCGATCGCAGCCCTGATCGAAGGTCGGATCGACGCCGCGTGGGCGCGCTGGGTGCGGCCCTGGACGCTGGTCGCCTGGATATTCCTCACGCTCGGCATCGCCATGGGCTCGTACTGGGCCTATTACGAACTCGGCTGGGGGGGCTGGTGGTTCTGGGACCCGGTCGAGAACGCCTCGCTGATGCCATGGCTCGCCGGCACCGCGCTGTTGCATTCGGCGCTGGTGATGGAGAAGCGCAATGCGCTAAAGGTCTGGACCATCCTGATTTCGATTTTGACGTTCTCGCTGTCGCTGCTCGGCACCTTCCTGGTGCGCTCCGGCGTGCTGACGTCGGTGCATGCCTTTGCCACCGATCCGACGCGCGGCGTGTTCATCCTTTTGATCCTCTGCATCTTCATCGGCGGCGGGCTGACGCTGTACGCCTGGCGCGCTTCCACGTTAAAGCAGGGAGGGCTGTTCGCGCCAATCTCGCGCGAAGGCGCGCTGGTGCTCAACAATTTGTTTCTGACGACAGCCTGCGCGACCGTGTTCATCGGCACCTTGTATCCGCTGGCGCTGGAGGTTCTAACCGGCGACAAGATTTCAGTGGGCGCGCCGTTTTTCAATCTCACCTTCGCGCCGCTGTTCGTTCCGCTGATGATCGCGGTTCCATTCGGGCCGATGCTGGCCTGGAAGCGCGGCGATCTCGTTGGCGCGGCACAGCGT
>JBATYU010000598.1:0-1948 GCA_049674245.1 Bradyrhizobium sp.
GTGGATCTGCCCCAACACCGGCCACGCGATCAATCTCGAAGAGCCGACGGCATTCAATGCACAAGTCGAAAACTTCCTCGGCGCAGTCGAGCATGGCAGTTGGCGTCGCGGATTTCCAGGAACCGAGATTGTCCCTCACCTGGGATGGTGTCGTCGCGCATGTCGAGACAATTCACTCATCCAGGTCCATCAGGAAACGGCCAGTACCGACGTGGTTCGTCTGCGCCACAAATGATGGCCTTGAGTTGCGATCAAGCGAGACCCCCATGAAACCCAGAGTTGGCGTTTATCTCTCAGAAGGCATGGCCGAACGGCTGGCGGAAGCGGCCAAGCGTCCCGGTGCGACAAAATCGGCGCTCGTCGAAGCGGCCCTCGATCGCTTCCTTGGCTCTGAGGACGATATCGGCGATACCGCGACAGTGGCGCACCACTTCGCCAGATTGAGCCGTCAGCTCGAGCAGCTCGATCGCAATCTTAGAATCGCCAATGAGACAGCTGCGCTTCATGCGCGGTTCCATCTCGCCGTGACCCCGCTAGTACCGGCAGCCGCGCAGGGGGCTGCATGTGCGCTCGGAGCCGAACGATTCGAAGTATTTGCCGCGCAAGTGGGAAGGCGGGTGGATCTCCGAATCCCTCTCATACGGGAGACGATTGACAGGGCCAGCGCGGTGAGGGCGGACGCTTTTGCGAGCGACCCTGCGGAGGAAGAGCCATTAAGCGCCAGATCTACGACCTACGAACCAGGTGTCCCGGCATCGACTGCGGTTGATGACGCGTCAACGCATATTGCTGCCGTCCGGGAGGACGGCAGCAATGGTGGCTTTCCAGGCCGTACAGGCAGCGCTTTTCACTGACTCCGACATCGGCCGCGGAATCGAGGAAGGCGAGGCGGCCGTGGCCCAGCGACGACCTGTACCAACTTGGCTTGCGGCAGCTAGAGGGGCGGCGAAAGACCCGGTCGAAAACCGGTCTCTGATCCTGCGCGTGTTCCTGCCATTCGTCGCCGGCTATTACATCGCCTATCTGTTCCGCACGATAAACGCGGTCCTGGCGACTCCACTGGCGACGGAATTGGGGCTCGGTGCCGACGATCTCGGCTTGCTTACTTCGGTTTACTTCCTGACCTTCGCCGCTGCTCAGATTCCAATCGGCATCCTCCTCGACCGATATGGTCCGCGGCGGGTCCAGAGCGCGTTAATGGTGGTCGCGGCGGTCGGCTCTACGTTGTTCGCGGTGTCGGACCATTTTCTGATGCTTCTGGTGGGCCGGGCGTTGATAGGTCTGGGTGTTGCCTCTGCCATGACCGCGGGATTGAAGGCACTCGTTCTCTGGTTTCCTGGGAATCGCGTGCCGCTCCTCAACGGGTTGATGGTGATGCTTGGCGCGCTGGGTGCGGTAACCGCCACACTGCCGGCCGACCTGTTGCTCGACTGGATCGGCTGGCGCGAACTGTTTGGTCTGTTCGCTGGGCTGACTGCCGTCAGTTCGGTAGTGGTCTATCTTATCGTGCCCGAGACTGCACCGGTCGCGAGCGGCGCGGTCTTGGTTGGTCTGAGAAGAGTCTACGCCGATCCGCGCTTCTGGCGTCTTGCGCCACTCTCGGCATCCTGCATCGGGACGGCTTGGGCTCTACAAGGGCTCTGGGCGGCGAAGTGGCTCAGCGACGTGGAGGGCCTCGATCGCACAGGCGTGGTATTTCATTTGTTTGCCATGGCTGTCGCGCTCAGTTCGGGCGCCATTCTGCTTGGGGTCGCTGCCGATCGGCTACGCAAGCGTGGTGTTGGACCACACGTGCTCCTGGGGCTGGTTGCAGCTGTGTTTATTGCAGCTCAGTTCGCGTTGATCCTGCGCTTGCCCTTACCGTCATATCTACAGTGGGCCGTTGTAGCGGCGGTCGGCGCGGCTACTGTGCTCAGCTTTGCGATTCTGGCGGAATATTTTCCGAAAG